>DASXBH010000191.1:0-6704 GCA_036491775.1 Candidatus Acidiferrum sp. | reverse complement strand
ATTATTGGGCTGGTGCTAAACGCTCGGTATAACGAACGGCGCATGACGATTTTGACGACGAATTACCTGGATGAGACAGGATCGAACGAGGGCGCACAGTTGCCGGGCGGGCGACGCGTGGTGGTGAAGGAAGACACGCTGGCAGATCGAATTGGAGCGCGGATGCGTTCGCGATTGTATGAAATGTGCCGGGCGGTGGATGTGCAGGCGCCGGATTTTCGTCGAGAGGCACGGCAAGCGGGACGCGCGCGAGCGTAATTTGCGAAAATCTCCCAAAGAGCAACATCTCGAAACGCTGGAGAGCGAATTTGCAGCTCTCCTAGTGAAGTGCTTGCGCGAGTCCGCAGCAGGACGATGGGGACTGTTCGATCATAACCAGCACAAGGAGGCGGCAAGATACTTACGCTGGGACGAAGCTGACCATTTGAAGGATGCGGCGAGAGAGATTCGAAAGATACGAGCCGAGTGGGGACTGCCAAATGAATTGGTCGAGAAATTCCTGAAGTACTACGCCATGCGCGGCGCAAATGCACCAAGCGAACCAAAATTGGCAGCGAAGCTTCTGGCAGAACTTGGTGTCGAAAAGTAGCTAATGGCAACGATTACGATTGTTGGATTGGGACCTGGGCCGCTGGGATTGTTGACGAAAGAGGCGGAGAACGAGCTGCTGGGGAACGAGAAGATTTTCTTCCGCACAAGCGGACATCCTGCATATGAATGGTTGAAGGAACGTGGCAAGCACGTGGTGTGCTTTGACCGGTTGTATACGACTGCGTGGAAAGAGCCTGGCGAGATTTATGAGTTTATGGTGAGCGCGCTGTTGAAAGAAGCGGAGTTGCAGGGAAAGGTGACGTACGCATTGCCGGGAAGTCCGGTGTTTTTAGAAAACACGACGGGATTGTTGCGAAAGCGTGGAGCACAGGCAGGAGTGGAAATCAAGGTGGTGCATGGGCTGAGCTTCATGGAAGAGGCGTTTGGGAAGTTGAACCTGAATTTTGGAGAAGGGCTGCAAATTGTGTTACCGCGAACGCATCTGGAGACGGGAAGATTCACGACGAAATTACCGCTGCTGGTTTGCCAGATTGAAGCGATGCGCGTGCCGACGGATGAAGTGCGAGTGGATCTGACGATGGAGTGGCTGCTGAAGGCGTACCCGGCGGGACATGCGGTGACGTTGATCTGGACGGATGGTTTGCAGGAGTACGAAACGAAGACGCGAGTGATGGCGTTGAAAGATCTGGCGAGCGGGTATGGGAAAACGAAATATTTTGCAAGTTTGTATGTGCCGGGGCTGAATTAGCGGTAGATGTGGAGAGAAGGGAGATTTATCACGCAACCTTCGCGTGATGGCGCAGACATCCTCACTCGCCGGACTCCCTTTGGAATGACGGTTCGAGCGAACTCGGCCAGGTTGTTAAGTGGCGAAGACCAACGCGTTGGGACGAATTGAAGGCGGAAATCGCGTTGATTGACAGGGTTTTAGGTGGCGAGTATCCTTCTAAGGGTGCGGCGTTCCCACGCAGCATTCGCAGCATCCAAGTAAGCGACCGAGTTACTCCGACGCAGCCGAACGCAGTTTACTGCCCCGTAGTAACCCTCCTTGCATTACCCCGGTAGGGATTCAGCAAGGATTGACTCAACCAGAACAGGGATAAACATCCCGGAGGCTCACAACATGTTTTCTGACGATAACCCCGTAACTTCCGCAGCAACCGTTCAAGCACAAGAGCAGGAAAATTCCCACAAGCCAGGAGAAGGAGCACCCGCTGAGACGCAGGGGGGCGATGGCGTTGTGCCGGCGGTGGTGTCGCATAACGAAGCGGCCGGACAAGAATCGCATGGGAAGAGCGCGGCTGAACCGGTAAAGCCGGAAGAAGTACACGCGAAGGCCGAGGAGCATGCGCAGACGGTGGCAGCGGACGCGGAAGCGGCGACGGCAGCCGAAGAGGCAGCGGGCGCGGAGGAGATGAGCAAGCTCATCGACCAGTACAGCGAGCCGCAAGAAGCTGCGCAGCAAAATGAAATTATTGAAGTAAAGGTAGTGGCGTACACCGAGCAGGGCGTAGTGGTGGACGTTGGCGGGAAGACGGAAGGACTGATTCCCGCAGCGGAGTTCACGGAGACGGAGATTCCGCGGCCGGAGCCGAATGCGACGATTGAAGTGCAGCGGACGGGAGAGACGAAGGAAGGATTCGTCATCCTGTCGTACCAGAAAGTGCTGCGGCGCCGGACGTGGGAAAAGATTGAGGCGCAGTACAAGGCCAAGGAAACGATTTCGGCGAAGGTTGTGGATCGGATCAAGGGCGGACTGGTGGTGGATATCGGTGTGCGTGCGTTTTTGCCGGGGTCGCAGTATGACTTGCGGCCAACCGCGAACCTGGATGGTTTGCTGGGACAGAACCTAGATGTGCGGATCACCAAGTTGAACCGGAGACGCGGCAATGTGGTGGTAAGCCGTCGCGCGTTGCTGGAAGAACAGTTGCATGCGAAGCGCGCAGAGTTGATGGAGAAGTTGAGCGAAGGGCAAGTGGTACATGGCACGGTGAAAAACGTGACCGACTATGGAGCCTTCGTGGATCTGGGCGGCATCGATGGATTGTTGCACTTGACGGACCTGAGTTGGGGCCGGGTGCGGCATCCGAGCGACGTGGTGAAGTCCGAGCAAGAGCTGGACGTCATCATTTTGAAGTTTGATAAGGAAAAACAGCGCGTATCGCTGGGACTGAAGCAGTTGACCAAGGATCCTTGGGTGGATGCCGCGGAACGCTATCCGGCGGGCGGCAAGTATAAGGGCAAAGTTGTGGGCGTGGTGGATTACGGCGCGTTCGTGGAACTGGAACAAGGGATCGAAGGACTGGTCCACGTAACGGAAATGAGTTGGTCGAAGAAGCCAACGCACCCGTCGAAGGTAACGAAAGCCGGCGAAGAAGTGGACGTGGTGGTGCTGGACATCAAGCCAAGCGACCGTCGTGTGTCGTTGGGGATGAAGCAGGCGCAAGCCGATCCATGGATGCTAGTGGCAGAAAAATATCCGGTGGGCACGGTGGTGACCGGGAAGGTGCGGAACATCGCTGAGTTTGGCGCGTTCGTGGAAATTGAAGAAGGATTCGACGGGCTGGTGCATGTGGGCGATGTGAGCTGGACCGGACGCGTGAAAAATCCCCACGAAGTGTTCAAGAAGGGCGAGCCGATTACCGCGAAGGTGTTGCGGATCGATCCGGAAAATCGCCGGGTATCGTTGGGGATGAAGCAGGTGAACGACATCTGGGGCGACTGGTTCAAACAGCATCGGGTGGGCGAAGTAGTGAAGGGCAAAGTTTCGCGCATCGCGACGTTTGGAGCGTTCGTGGAACTGGGCGACAACATCGAAGGCTTGTGCCACAACACGGAAATCGAAGAACGGCGGCGGCGCGATGAAGGTGCGTCGAGCTTCCGTCCTACGACCGGGCCACTGAAGAGCGCAGGACCGCTGGAGCCGGGCAAGGAATATGATTTCAAAATCATAAAGATCAGCCCGGAAACACGGCGGATTGGGTTAAGCTACCGCGCGGCAGTGAAGCAGCAAGAGCGCAAAGAAATCGACCAGTACAAGTCGTCGGGGAAATCTTCGGCGACGGCAACAATCGGCGATGCCTTGAAACAGAAGCTGGCGTCCCGGTAGGCCAAGTCAAATTCAAAGCGGCCCAACGGAGCTGTCAGGAAAATTCATTTACCTGCGGGTCCGTTTAGTGATAGGAAGAGGGGCAAGCGGCAGGCGACGCCCCTCTAACTCGCCTTGCTCCAGAGAGTTGTACGTGGCGTAGGATAAACGAGTGGAGAGGCAAGGAACGATGACAAAGCAACCGACGCTGACCAAGGCCGACCTGATTGAAGAGGTACTGCGGGTGACAGAACTGCCACGCAAAGAATCGGAAACGATTGTAGAAACGATTTTCGAAAGCATTATTGATGCGCTGCAAAAGGGCGACAAAATCGAAATTCGGGGATTTGGAAGCTTTCGCACGCGGCAGCGGCGAGGGCGCGTGGGACGGAATCCAAAGACCGGCGAAAAGGTGGAAGTGCCGGCTAAGAAGATCCCGTTTTTTAAACCTAGCAAAGAGTTGAAGGATTTCGTGAATACTGCGGCGGCGGAGGCCCCGGCAGCGGCACCGAGTGAAGCCCCGCAGGCGTGAGTGAGTTGCTGAAAAATTGAATGGGACGGCGCCCCGAGCGAGATTCGGGGCGTTTTTGTTTTATGGCGGGGGTTGGCGATAACAGGTTCAGATATTAGGAAGCGGCGAAGCGAGTCCAGTGCGTTGCAGGAGTGCGCGGAGCTTAGGTTATGCTGAGTTGTCGGAGACTGCGAGGGTGAGACGCGATGGATTATTTGTGGACGCCGTGGCGATTCCAGTACATGGAGCAGGTGACGGCTGGGAACCAGACGGAGTGCATATTCTGCGATGCGGTGGCGCAGAATCGGGACGAAGAGACACTGATCGTGTATCGGGGCAAGGATGCGTTTGTGATTTTGAACCGGTTCCCGTATACGTCGGGGCACGTGATGATGGTGCCGTATGACCATGTGGCGCGATTGGGGTTGTGCAAGCCGGAGGCGTTGAACGAAATGATGGAGCTGGCGCGACGGGTGGAAGCGGCGTTCCAGGAAGACTACCGACCGGACGGAATGAATCTGGGAATGAATTTAGGACGAGCTGCGGGGGCGGGTGTGACGGGGCATTTGCACCTGCATATGCTGCCGCGGTGGATGGGTGATTCGAACTTCATGACGGTGGTGGGAGAGACGCGAGTACATCCGGAAGAATTGAAGACGACGTATAAGAAGCTGAAGAAGGCGCTGACGGTATAAGTTAGATTTTGATTTGACATTCTTTGGTTATCGGTGGGAGAGCGCTTGTGAATCTGGAACTGACGGAAGAGCAGAAGCTGCTGCAGAAGAGTGTGCGGGAGTTTGCGGAAGCGGAAGTGCGACCGCTGGCGAAAGAGATTGATGAGACGGGACATTTTCCGCGGGAGACGTTTCGCAAGGCGGCAGAGCTGGGGCTAACAGGCGTGGCGTTTCCGGAAGCGGAGGGCGGAGCGGGATTCGACCATACTGCGTATGCCATTGTGATTGAAGAAATTTCGAGATGCTGCGCGTCGACGGGAGTGATTTTGAGCGTGCAGAACTCGCTGTTTTGCGATCCCATCCATCGCTATGGAAATGAGGAGCAAAAGAAACGGTTTTTGTTGCCCTTCACGCGCGGGGAAAAAATTGGATGCTATGCGCTGACCGAGCCGCAGGCGGGATCGAATGCGGCAGCGCTACAAACCAAGGCCGTGAAGAAGGGCGACCGGTACGTGATCAATGGAACGAAGGCGTGGATCACAAATGGCGGAGTGGCGGACGCGGCGATTGTGTATGTGAATACCGACCCGGCTAAGGGCGAAAAAGGGATTACGGCGCTGGTGGTGGAAAAAGGAACGCCAGGATTTCGAGTGGGCAAAGAAGAGAAGAAGCTGGGGATTAATGCGACAGCGTGCAGCGAACTGGTGTTCGCGGATTGCGAAGTGCCGGAGGGCAACCGGATCGGGAATGAAGGTGAAGGATATAAGGTGGCGCTCTCGACGCTGGATGGCGGACGGATTGGAATTGCGTCGCAAGCGACAGGGATTGCGCAGGGAGCGTTTGAAGCGGCGCTGAAATGGTCGCAGGAGCGGATGGCGTTTGGGCACCCGATTTCGCAGTTTCAGGCGATCCAATTCATGTTGGCGGATATGGCGACGGAAATTGATGCGGCGCGTTTGCTGGTGAGGAAAGCAGCGTGGAAGCAGGACAGCGGATCGCGGTTCAGTCTGGAGGCCTCGGTGGCCAAGCTGTTTGCCAGCGAAATGGCTACACGAGTAACACACAAAGCAATCCAAATTCATGGCGGGTATGGATACAGCCGGGAGTACCCGGTGGAGCGGGCGTACCGGGATGCGCGAATTACAGAGATTTATGAAGGAACTAGCGAGATACAGCGACTGGTGATTGCGTCGTGGGTGCTCCGGGCCTGAGGTTGGGAAGGCTCGAGCTTAGATGAACCTCGCTGTGAGATTGATCGCCAAAGCTTGAATTGAGCGCAGGCGAAGATATCTGATTGTGTCTTAGTAGTTTATATTTACGATTTGGCAACTGGCTACCGTTTAATTCTCTCGCGGTTCCCTTCCCTCCTCAATACTGAAAACAAGCAGGATTGTTCCCGAAAATGCGGAGGAGTCGCGCGGGGCGCGAATTCAGCTTATGTTCGAAAACATTTGGCAAGATGTGGCGGTGGCGGTAGGGTTCTTCCACGTGGCAGGACCAATCGCGCTGCGAAGCACCTTTCGGTTTGCGACACGCTGCGAGCCAGTGTGTGTACCTGTTGAGAAGCTGCCAATAGAGGTAAGTTCGCAATTTGCGCCACGCATTCCGCAAATGCAGAACCTGGGATTTGAGTTGATCGGCTGCTACAACTGTGGGGAAATGGCGAGCGACACGAAGAGCTTCGTGGCGTATTTCGTGAACCGGCAGACGAATGACTTCAGCAATGTGACCGTGGTGATATCGCCGGGCAAAGTAGCGGGATATTTTGAGTTTTCGACGCGGCTGACGAATGGAACGCTGATTGAGACGAATACCAACAGCATTTTACCGCTGACGCCAAATAATCCGGATTATCGAGTGTTTCGTTTCCCAAAGATCA
>DASXBH010000190.1:0-4675 GCA_036491775.1 Candidatus Acidiferrum sp. | reverse complement strand
ACGACCACCGGGCAATGGTCCGACGGCGTCTTCGTCTGCAATCGCTTGCTGTGCGGCGGCGAGGAGGAGTTGGCCTTGCGCGGCGTGTTTGCCTTGAAGGGGTAGTAGTAAGCCGAGTGCGACGCTGTTGCCGGGAAGATCATTTGCGACGGAGCGGCCTGGGCCCTGGTAAGAAACCGCGGTGCGATCGAGCGAGGCGTATGGCGCAGCTGTGGATGCGGACGGAGTTTGCGAAAAAGCGACCGAGGATAGAAACGTAACGAAAAAAAACAGTATCGCGGTCGGACGCGAAAGCACCGGGAAATGGCGAAACTTTTTCATGGCTTTACTGCGGCGGACTGTTCGGATCGAGGAGTCCAGTAAATAAATTTGCCGTCTTCCACGCGAGCCAGGGAGACGGGCGCGATGTTGTTTAAGGTTTGATCGAATTGCATGTGGCCAGAAACGCCGTCGTAGGGCTTCGTGCGGTAGTCGCGCAAGTTGTCCATGACGGAGCCGCGAATGAGTTCAGTACGTTCGATGGCGTGAACGAGCATAGTCATGCCGTCGTAGGCGTAGGCAGCGTACGCGTCTGGATCAGCGTTAAATTTGAGGCGATATTTCTGCGCGAATTCCTGCCACTGCGGATCGTTGCGTTGCGGATCGAGGGGAGACGTCACGACGAGTCCGTTGGAGGCTGGGCCACTTTTCGCGAGAAGCACGGGATCGGCCAGGCGACTGGAGCCAAACACCGGTTGCTTCATGCCCAGCGCGCGCATCTGGGTAAGAATCAGCGCGGCCTCGGCGGGTTCGCCCCAAATGACCAAGCCATCGATATGAGAATTCTGTAGCGCTTGCAACTGTGTGGAGAAATCTTGATCGCCGCGTTCGAATTTCATTTCGAGGACAGGAACACGACCGAGGCGTTTCGCTTCGTCGAAGAATTTGGCGACGCCGACGCGCGCGTAGCGTGATTGAGTGCGCAGAACACCGATGCGTTTCAGTTTGCGTTCCTTGAAGATGTAGCCGGCGAGCGCGTAACCCTGCTGGCGATCATCGGGAAAATCGTGCATCAGCCAGGGGATGCGAGTTTCGGTGACGGTGGGATCGGTGGTGCCGGTATCCATGATGGGGATTTCGAGTTTCAGAGAGACGCGAAGCATGATGTGAGTGGAGGCGCCGTCGATGGAGCCGAGAATCGCGACGACGTGATCATCGAAGGCCATTTTCACGGGTTCTATGGAGGAAGCGCCCCACTGGGCTGAATCGTTATGAACGATCAGTTTGTAAGGTTTGCCGCGGGTCATGCCACCTGCACCGTAACCGCCGTTAAGGTTGGCGGCTTCGATGGCGAGCTGGGCGCCCTGCAACATGGCGCGGCCATAGGGCGATTCGGGATTATTCTCGAGCGGGCCGAGGAAGCCAATGTTGACGGTTTTGGATCGCTCGATCTCGTCGACGATACGATCGCGGGCGGCGCCGTTGTAGTCGAGAGTATTTTCGTCGACGTACCATTCCTTGTAGGGTTTGGTGAATTTGCGATACGGAACGGCTTCGTCGGGCATGTTGGCGTAGCGTTGCGGCGCGGACGAAGGTGAAGAGGCCGGTTTCTGCGGTTCGTAGTCCTGGGCGGAGGCGAGCGCGGCGCCAATGAGGAATATGGATATCGCGACTACAACGTTGCTAAACCGCATGGGCTTTCTGCCTGAGAGAAGTTTCTTCGCGAGCTTCGAGGAATTCGACAATACGAGCAAGGACGGATGGACGGATGGCTTGCGCGGCGTCGCACTTGGGACGTGGCGCATCGGCGCGTTCACTGCCAACCTCGATAATCAAGCCCTGGCTGCCGAATTCGATGGCGGCGCGGCTGGCGGGTTCAACCATGGTGGCTATGCCGGTGGCGTGACTGGGATCGACGATGATGGGAAGAAACGTGGCGGAGCGGACCGCGGGAATGACATTCAGGTCGAGAATGAAGCGAGAATATTCGCCAGAAGGATAGGCCTTGATGCCACGCTCGCAGAGCACGATGTCAAAGTTTCCTTCCTTGGCGATGTATTCGGCGGCGCCGAGCCACTCGCAAAGACTGGCGGCCATGCCGCGTTTGAGAAGGACGGGCTTGCCGCGGCGGCCGACTTCGGTGAGCAGCGGATAGTTTTGCATATTGCGCGAACCGATCTGCAGCATGTCGGCATATTCGGCGACTTGATCAACGAGGCGAGTATCCATGACTTCGGTGACAACGGGCAGGCCTACTTCGCGGCTGACATCGCGAAGAATTTTTAAGCCTTCGAAACCCAGACCCTGAAAATCGTGGGGCGAGGTGCGAGGCTTGAAAGCTCCGCCGCGGAGCATGTCCGCGCCTGCGGCTTTGACGGCGCGCGCCAGTTCGAGCGTCTGCAGGTAAGTTTCGACGGAGCAGGGACCGGCGATTACGACGGGTCGCGGACCGCCGATGGCGACGTGACCGATACGGACGACGCGCGTTTCCGTGTCGCCGAATTCAAGTGGATGCGACTCGCGGCTGATGTGGGGACAAATTTTGAAAAGATCAGCTGTGGCTGCTGCACCTGCGATGTTCATGGCAATTCCCTTCCTTGCAGGAGCTGATGGCTCCGTGGCGAGCGCGAACGTTGGATTCGCGCTCATGTCTTGAACGGCGTTGAGAACCTCGCGCCGTGCTAAAGCCAGGCGCCTATGCGCGCGGACGAAACACGCCAATCCCGCGCGACGGCTACTTGCGATTCGAATCGAAGATGGCCATTGCTTCCATTTCGACCAGGAGATCCGGGCGGCACAGAATGGCCTGGATTCCGGTCGAAGCAGGCAACGGGTCGAGCCCCATTTCGGTGAAAAACTGAGTGCGAATTTCGTTGAAGAGGGCGTAGTCGCGTTCGATATCGCGGAGATAGCAGGAGGTGCGGACCACGTCTTTCCAGGTGGCGCCTTCGGCGGCGAGCAGATTGCTGATGTTGTAGTAAGTGCGCAGGGTTTGCGCGCGGAAATCGCCTTCGTGGACGGTGAGGCCGTTTTCGTCGATGCTGGCGGTGCCGGAAATCATCAGGATGGTGATGCCCTTGATGTCCAGGCGGAGTCCGCGAGAAAACGAGGACGGTTTGGCGTAGCGATAGGCTTCGTTGAGCACTTGCGGTGCGACGATGGCCTTTTTGGTGACCGCCGGTTCGAGTTCAACCGGCTTTGCGGTTACAGGTTCAGCGACTAACGATGTTGCGTTCATGGAGTTTCCCCTCTTTGGTGGATTCACGAAAACCGTGGCTGAGTCCTTTGGCGGTAGCGACCCAGATGTCCTGGCCCTGAAAAGCGATGTTAAAAATGTAGTTGTGCGCGAGAGTGGTGGGGGAATCGAGCTTGCGGATTTTTTTGTCAGGCGTGGTGATGAGTATTTCGCCGCGGCCGGATTTTGTGTCGGGGTTAGGACGATAGGTGACCCAGGTGTTGGTTTTGAAATCGAGCAGGCTGAGGCCTTTATCGGTACAGGCCCAGACTTCGTCTCCGCGGGATTGTGCGGCGTTGATGAAATCAGAGGCGAGACCACTGTCGGTGGAAAGATAATTGTGCCAGTTGCGACCATCGTAGCCGCTGAGGCCAAAATATGTGGAGGCCCAAAGCATTTTGGAGTCACGGTTGTAGGCCACGCTGCTGACGATGTCGTGGATGAGCCCTTGATTCTGGAAGAGGACAATTTCCATCTCGCCGTCGGGATCGTTGTAGGGCTTCCAGTTTCCAGTTGCGAGGTCGTACTCGAGCATGCCACCGCCCCAGACTGCCGCGTAGACTTTGCCTTCGCCGACGGTGATGCCGTAGGACCACGGCTCATGGAGCGGCGCATTTTTTTCACTGAAGATAGTCCACTCGCCGGTGCGCGTGTTGAAACGGCTGATGCCGGCGGTGGTGGCGGCCCAGACGAATTCGTCTTGAATGGCGACGCCGTAGACGATGTCGTTGGCGAGGCCGCTGGTGAGATTGGTGTAATTCTGGAATTGGCCGCCGGAGAGACGGCTTAGGCCACCGAAAGTAGCTAGCCAAACATCGCCGGTTTTCTTGTCGACGGCCACGCCGGTAACGACGCGGTGGGCGAGGCCGTCTTCAGGTTTGTAGACTTTGGCGATTTTTCCATTTTCGATGAGGACCAGGCCATTTTCTGTGCCGGCCCAGACGCGGTCGCCGTCGACGGCGACGCAGAAGACTTTTTCGTCGGGCATGCCGTCGGCGGTGGTGAAGTTTTGCCAGTGGGTGTAGAGCGGCGGCGTCTGCGCGTGGGCCGTGAGCACCAGGACGAACAAGAAGAATAAAGAGCGCCTAACGCAGAGACGCAGAGGGCGCAGAGAAGATGCAAGTGATCGTTGGCAGCGTAGCGATTCGTGCTGGCGAGTTATTGTCTTCATAGCGTTTTTAGAAACTCCACCAAATCGTTCAAATCTTCTTTGCTCATGTCGGACGTTACCCCGTGCTTATCTTTCGGGTTGTAAATGGTCCAGAGCTCTTCAAGGGATTGCGCTTCGCCACTGTGAAGATAGGGAGGGCGTTCGTAGACGCGATCAAGTTGCGGGATGTCGAAGGTGCCGTTGGTGTCGTACTTGTTGGCGGTGCCGACGTCGAAGCTGGTTTTTGCGGTGTAGTGCGTTGCGGGTGGATGGCAGGTGTCGCAACTTTTTTTGAAGAAGACAGAGCGGCC
>DASXBH010000189.1:0-3379 GCA_036491775.1 Candidatus Acidiferrum sp. | reverse complement strand
TTGATGGCTCGGCACGATCAGATTTCGAAAATTGCGCCCGGGCGGATCGACTTGAATGTGAACGAACGGGCGCTGGACGCTTACCAGCCGAATGAAGGCTTGCTGGCAGTACGTAAGGATTTGCTGGACCAGCAGATTATTGATACCTCTGGGCGCAAAGTGGTCCGGGTGAATGATGTGGATCTGGCCGAGCAGCGCTACAACGGCAATGTTGAACTGCGCGTCACGCAGGTTGATGTTGGGCTGCCCGGGGCGGTTCGGCGATTGCTGCAGGGGGTTGCTCCTTCGGCGCTGGTGCGGCGGCTGCAGGCAAAACTTCCGCAGCGGTCCATCCGGTGGGAGTTTGTGAATCTGATCGAGCCCGATCCGCTGCGGCGGGTGAAGCTGCGCATCACTCACGAGAAACTGGAAGATCTGCATCCGGCCGATCTGGCAGAAATGATGGAAGAGCTTTCCGCCGCGGAACGGCAGGGAATTATTGCGTCGTTGGACGAAGAAACCGCCGCGTCTGTGCTGGCGGAACTCGATGAACGCCTCACTACCCAGATCGTTGAGAAACTCGATCCGGAGAAAGCGGCGGACATTCTGGAGGAGATGGCACCCGATGCTGCGGCGGACCTTTTGGCCGATCTGCCGAAGGAGACCTCTGACGAGTTGCTGGAGGAGATGCCGAATCAGGAAGCCAGCGAAGTGCGCGAGTTGCTGGCGTTTGACCCGTCGACCGCCGGCGGGATGATGAACACGGACTTCGCGTACGTGAGCGACGTTTCAACGCGCGACGAGGTTCTGCAATGGATGCGCAAGCAGGATTTCAACCTGGAGCAGCTCGACACGATTGTGCTGATTGATAAGCACGCGCATTTTTGCGGTACGGTGCCGGTGGCGCGAATGTTGCTGGCCGCGCCGGAACAACAAATGCTGGAACTGAAGACGGAGCCGCTGATTCACGTGAGTGCGGATGCCAGCGAAAAAGACGTATTCGAGCTCTTCGATAAATACAATTTGCGGATGCTGACGGTAGTCGATGCGGATACGCGTCCGATTGGGACGATTACTGTGGACGACGTCGTTTCTCGACTGGTGAAGGCGTGAGACAGATATCAGATGTCAGATATCGGATGTCGGGAAGCAATGCCTGCGCAGCAAAGTGTGCTGAGTTTTTTCTCCGTCCATGAATCTGACGACGATCAACTCGGTCATTGATCGCGCTCGTGCGCGGACCTTTGACTTTTTCTCGAGCGGAAAAAATTGGCGGCGTCGGATTGCGCTGTTTCTAGCGGTGATCGGGCCGGGCATCATCACTTCTAACGTGGATAACGACGCCGGCGGCATCGCTACGTATACGCAAGCGGGCAGCGCGTATGGGTACACGATGCTGTGGTCGCTGATTCCGATGACCATTGCTCTGTACGTGACCATGGAAATGTGCGCACGCATGGGAGTGATCACCGGAAAAGGCCTTTCCGATCTGATTCGCGAGGAATTCGGCTTTCGCTCTACGTTTTTCGTAATGGTCGTCGGTTTCCTGGTTGACCTGGCCAATGTGGTTGCGGAATTTGCCGGTGTTGCGGCGTCGATGGAGATTTTCGGGATCAGCAAATACGTTGCGGTTCCGATTGCCGCGGTGTTGGTGTGGATTCTGGTGCTGAAGGGAACGTACCGGCAGGTAGAAATTGTTTTCTTGATCGCTTGCGTTTTTTATCTTACCTATCTTTTTTCAGCGCTGCTTTCCCATCCAGACTGGATGCAGGCGGCTCGCATGACGATTGTTCCAAGCATACATTGGGACACCGGGTATCTGGTGACGCTGACTGCATTGGTCGGCACCACGATCGCGCCGTGGCAGTTTTTTTATTTGCAGGCAGGATTCGTGGAGAAAAAAGTTGGGCCGCGGCAATATCCGCAAGCGCGACTCGATGTGTTGTTTGGCAGCATCAGCTGCATGATTATTGTGTTCTTCATCATTCTGTGCACGGCGGCAACTCTTCACGCATCGGGGCTTACAAATATCACGGATGCTGCGGAGGCGGCCAAAGCGCTGATCCCGTTGGCCGGGAAGTGGGCCAGCTTGACGTTCGCTTTCGGCTTGCTGAATGCATCTCTGTTTGCAGCGACCATATTGCCGCTGTCGACGGCGCATGTGATTTGTGAGGGACTGGGCTTTGAGGCGGGCCTCGATCATAAATTTCGCGAGGCCCCGGCGTTTTACTGGCTGTATACGATTTTGATTGTGGTGGGCGCGGGCATCGTGCTGTTGCCTAACGCTCCGCTGTGGAAAATTTTCATTTTCTCGCAGGTGGGCAACGGTGTGTGGCTGCCGATTGTCATCATATTTATTCTCTTGCTCGTGAATCGGAAGGATTTGATGGGCGAACATACCAACACGGTGGCATTTAATATCGTGGCGTGGGTGACGGCCATCGCGATGATTGCGTTGACGTTTGTCTTGGTGTTTCAGTCGATCCAGCAGGTGCTGCATGGGACGTCGCCGTAGAATGATGAAAGAGGTGAAAACAATCACGTAATCGTGCCAGCGTTTTGGAAAACCTCACCCCCGAAGGGGTGAGCTACAGGCTTTCCCTCGTTCCTTTCCCACAACACCACGTTGCACCGCTACACTCGGCTGTGTTAACTTTGCGCCGTAAAGAGGATTTCCGGATAATCACCTTGTCTCCTACTCCCGAACATCTCTCGATAACCTCCGCGGTGCCGGAAGCGTTCGGGCCAGTCACTGCCGAAGAAAGCCGGCTGTTCGAAAAGCTCGATCTGACGCGACTTCCTCGCCATATCGCGGTGATTATGGACGGCAACGGGCGCTGGGCGCAGAAGCGTCACCTGCCTCGTGCGCTGGGGCACCGGTCTGGTACGCAATCGGCGCGGATTACGATTGAGACGTGCGCGCGGCTGAATATCGAAGCGCTGACGCTGTACGCGTTCTCTGTGGAAAATTGGCGGAGGCCTAAGGCGGAAATTGAATTCCTGATGCAGTTGCTGCGCGAATACATTCGCAATGAGATGCCGCTGATCCAGCGGAATAATGTGCGGATGCGTTTTCTGGGCAGGCCGGAGGAACTTCCGGCGGCGGTACAGAAGGATATGCGCGAGGCTACGGAAGCTACAGCGCGGAATACGGGCATGGTGCTGTCGATCGCACTCAATTACGGTGGGCGGGCGGAAATTGTGGATGCGGTGAATCGGATTGTTGCGGCTCGCACAAGTGGCGCGAATGGGGTTGGGGTTGCGACGGCGGGGCCGGTCACGGAAGAGTTGATTTCGCAGCATCTATACACGGCGGATTTGCCTGATCCGGATTTGCTGATACGGACGAGTGGGGAGATGCGGGTTAGCAATTTTCTGTTGTGGCAGATTGCGTACGCCG
>DASXBH010000188.1:0-9600 GCA_036491775.1 Candidatus Acidiferrum sp. | reverse complement strand
CAAAGAAAAAGTGCCGGTATACGAAGGCACCTTCCGCGTGAGCCAGGACGTAAAAGTCAGCTCCTCGGCCGGTTTTTGGGGCTCCCTAGGCGACGACGGCAAGGTCCTCAACATCACCGGCAAGCTGGAATATCAGGCTTGCGACAAGACCATGTGCTTCGTACCCACTTCCGTTCCCGTGAAATGGCAAATCAAAGTCTTCCCGCTGGACCGCACCCGCGCGCCGGTCAGTATGCGCCACAAGTAGCCGGGTCGCTTATTAACCTGGAGACGAAAAGGCCAGTTGGTAGGTCTTGATCAGGCGAGAAGTCTAGAGTCGCGAAACAGGCAGTCAAACGAAAAGCAGTTGACTTTCGCTTTTTATTCGCTTATAGTCCGCCCCGGTAGAGGAAACGGGAAACGGGTGGCTCCGGCTTCATTGCCTTCGGGCTCTCTCGAGCCGTGGGTCACCCGTTAAACGTACTCCAACTTCTGCTTCCCTGCCAGGAGCCGCCATGAACACCTGTGTCGAAAACGTCGCCCCTCAAGCCCCGGCGACTTCCCAACTTGCAAACTGGATAGCCGGGTTAAACACCGCGCATGCGACTAGCACGCCGCACATCGTCCACGTTCGCATGGATTTCTTCTTCGCCTCCGTAGAGCATGCACTCAGTCCTGAACTCCGCGGGAAACCAGTCCTTGTAGGCCGCAACGTCGTGGCGTCCGCAAGTTATGACGCAATTCTGTGTGGCGTGAAAGTTGGGATGGGCACTTCGGAGGCACTACTGCTCTGTCCGGGGGCTCAGAGTGTCGCACCGCAATATGCCCGCTATGCCGAGTATGCTGAACGGATACGCCGCATCCTGAAGACGTACACGCCGGATGTCCAAGCTGCGGGCTTAGATGACTTCTACCTCGATTTTGCCAATGCAAAATTCACGCCCGAAGCGTTGGAAGAGATGTTGCTCCGCATGCAGACGGAGATCC
Organism: Candidatus Acidiferrum sp.; assembly: GCA_036491775.1. Lineage (GTDB taxonomy): Bacteria > Acidobacteriota > Terriglobia > Acidiferrales > UBA7541 > Acidiferrum. Next base: position 8,634 of record DASXBH010000188.1, on the reverse strand, counting down.
GCGAAAGTACTGGCTTGACCGTGTCCATAGGAGCGGCTTGCAATCGAGCCATGGCGGCAATGGCGTCGCGCATGGCAGGCCTGTCAACCTTGCGCGTGATTCCCCCCGGTAAGGAGCACGACTTCTTGGCGCCCCTTTCCGTGGAGATTCTTCAAGGACTTACTCGCTCGCAACTAAACGTGTTGACCGTCCAAGGTATCGTGAATCTTGGCCAGTTGCGGACCGTGCCGAAACCAGTCCTGATTTCCGCGTTTGGCGAATCTCTTGGTCAGCAACTCTGGCGGGAGACGCGCGGCCTCGACCAGCCACACCCTACGAATGCTGTGAATTCACTTACCATCTCGAGCGAAGCGCTTCCTGAAAATGGCTCCTACGACCCCCAACAACTCGACGGCCTGCTCGCCTATCTAAGCGAGCGGCTCTGCGGCGCCTTGCGCGATCAACAGACCGCTGCTTTGGCAATCGATCTATCCATTGCCTACATCGATGAATACACTGCTCACCAAAGCGTTCGCCTGACACGGCCCAGCAGCAGCCAGCTGGGCCTACTACCCATCGCCAGGGAATTGTTCATTAAATTGTCTGGCCGTCCGGTCGCGGTCCGGCAGATCAGTCTGGTCGCCACGGTACCGCCTTCGAACCTGCCCGGGAAGGAATCGTTCTTCGCCCGTCTGAGGCGCCGCTGGGCTCTGAACCGTGGAATGGCTCTCTCTGCGCTCTGCCTCTCGCGCTGAGCCCAAGGGTATCTCTAGCCGGTCCGGGTCCTGACTCTGATTTCTTACCTTGCCCTACGCATGGCGATTGTCCCTACAGTAGATAGCAGCCGCGACACCTGAACCTCCATCGTGGTTGCGGCCACCCGCCGGGAGATTCATACTTTCCCCATGGCCGTCCCCCGCCAGACTGCGCTCCTGCTGGTCCCGCTCGCGTTGCTTGTGGCTGGAGCCATGTCCAGTCCCGCCGCGCTCGCCGACGAAATCCGTCTGAAAGACGGCAAAAAGCTCTACGGCGTGATCGTGTCTTACGAAGACAACATGTTCAAGGTCAAGACCGACTTTGGCTATGTGCTCGTCGAAAAAGACAAGATCGCTTCCATCATTCCCGACACTCCGGCTGGCACCGCCTCTTCCAAGTCCGGTAACGCTCCGCCCCCCGCGAAATCCAAGCCCGAACCGGCATCGGCCAGGAGCACGCCCGCCAAATCAGACAGCGACCCATCTTCCGCATCGACAAACACGGGTGTGCCCGCCTCAGCTCCCGCGTCACCCAGCAAACGCGAAAAAGCCGCCGCCATCGTCAGCAACGCCAAGGCACGCCCCGAGATTCCCGTAACCAGTTCCTCCGGGACCGCCTCAGACAGCGTTGCACCCGCGCTCAAAAACACCACCGCCGCTGCTCCAAAATCAACCTTAGCTGCCGCAGACTCCGCTCCGCCTCCGCCGCCAAAAGAGGAACCTCCACCCAACCGCGAAGAAGTTCTGGGCAATCTCTACGTCAACCACACTTACGGCTTTCGCATGTTCAAAGCGCCCAGTTGGCAGCTCATCGAAGCCGCGGGGCAGACCTTGCCCAATGCCATCGTCGCCATGGGCACCAACAACGAATCCACGCTTCTGGTGATCAGCCGCGAGAAAACTAAGGGCACGCTGGAAAACGCCGCCCCCGCGGTAGAAAAACGTCTTCATGATGTGTATGAAAATTACCGGCTGATTTCCAATCGCAAAACCGTCGTCGGTGGCCTGCCCGCCCTCGAATATCGCTATCGCGGCACGGCCGACGAGCACGACTGGTCCGGCACGCTGGTGATTGTTTCGCGTGGCGCGGATATTTTCACAGTGTTAGGAATGACCTACGCCGACACCGACCTGATCCAGATTCAGGAAAACGTAATCGCCCGCGCCATCTCCAGCCTGGATTTCAGCACCAAGCAATAATCTGACAGAGTGCGATTCCGGCGTTCAAGCCAGCGCCTAACTTTTCAACTTTAAACTCTGTAAGTCACAGCAGCGCCACACGCGTCTTTGCGTGCAGATTCTCGAGGTTCTGACTTCAGCTTTCCGCGTGTTCCGGCTGGTTTTCCTGCAGCTTGCGGCTTTCGCGAATCATTCCAATTAACGATTGCACGGCGCGAGGCAGGCTGCGATCGCGGCGGTACACCAAAGCAAGTTCCCGCCACAAATCCACGCCTTCCACATTCAGCAACTTCACTTCGCCGGTCTTCACCTGATCCTTGGCGAAACTCTCGCTGATGATCGAAATCCCCACGTCGGCCGCCACAAACGTCTTGATCATCCCGATACTTGGCAGCTCCATCGCCACCCGCAAACGCGATCGATGCGGGCGAAACAACTTATCCAGCACCTGCCGCGTGTAGCCAGTCTTGGGAAAAATCAGTGGCGCCGATGCGATTTCATCCAGCGTTACATGCGACCGCTGCGCCAGAGCATTCTTGGTGCTGACCATAAAACGCAGGCGATCGCGGTTGATCACATGCATTTTCAAATTTGGCGATTTCAGCGGCAACGTCACGATGCCCAAATCCAGCGAACCTTCTTCCAGCCGCTGCAGAATCTTATGGCTGAAGTTGCGATAGATGCTGATATGCACCAGCGGGTAGCGTTTCTGAAACTCCGCCAGAATATCCGGCAACAGATAAAGGCACGTCGCTTCATTGGCCCCAAATGCGACCGGCCCTTGCACCACGTTGCCACGATCGGCCACCACTTGCATGGACTCGTCGCGCAACCGCAGCAATCGCTCTGCAAACTCAAACAGCACTTCGCCCGCTGGCGTCAGTTCCACGGATTTCGCGGAACGATCCAGCAATTTCGCGTGATACGCCTGTTCCAACTGGCGGATCTGCGCACTTACCGCCGATTGCGAGCGAAACACTTTTTGTCCAGCTTTGGAAAAACTCTTGAGCTTCGCTACTTGCACAAACGTAGTTAGTTGGTCGAAATCCATAGACTCCACTCTTTCGTAGCAAGAGTATATCGGATTTTATGTGATAAAGCGGTGAAGATGCCTCCGCGCTCAGGCATAGTGAGGCGCGGGACCTGCGGGCACCGCTACAAAATTCCCGGCAGGCGCCGGAATTGAATCGCTGGGCACCTCGGAAATCGCGCGCCACGCAGACTCTAACGTTCCCTGGAAATGAATCGGTTGAATACGCACAAATGGCAGCGGCGCGCGTTGCGTCAAAAGCCGGGAGGCGCGGAAACTCCCGGTATGGGCCACGTGCGCGGCCAACAGGCTGCGGAGACGATGTTCCTCGTGATCTTCGAGTTCCTGCGGCTGCACAAATTCCAGGTTCAGCACGTGATCCGCTTCGCTGCGCAGCACGTACGCCAGTCCGCCGGTCATGCCCGAGCCAAAATTCAGTCCTACCGGGCCGAGCACCGCTACGATACCGCCCGTCATGTACTCGCATCCATGCTGTCCCACACCTTCGACCACCGCTACAGCACCGCTGTTGCGAACCGCAAAACGTTCGCCCGCCTGCCCGGAGACAAAAAGCTGTCCCGAAGTTGCGCCATACAAAACCGTGTTGCCCACCAGAACATCGCCACGCTTCGAGGCGCTGTTTCCCGCGCGCACCACCAGCGTGCCCCCGGAGAGCCCTTTTCCTACGTAGTCGTTGGCTTCCCCATGCAGTTTCAGCGTGACACCTTCCGCAAGAAATGCCCCGAAACTCTGCCCAGCCGTCCCGCGGAATTCGCGAATCACCGTTGATCCATCCTGCAGTTCGTTGTCGTGAATCTGCTGACGCATACGCTGGCCGCTCAGGTGCGTGCCAATGCTGCGGTGAAAATTGTGAATGGGTGCAGGCGAACTGCCCTGCGATCCAGCCAAATCTAACAACAACTCCATCTCCGGCATGCCAGCATCCAGCACGCTGGTCTGCTGTGGCACCACGTGCCGCGGATTCGATACTGGAATCACCAGCAGCGCATCCATGCCCGACTTCGTTTCCAGTCGGTCATACCAGCCGCGCAATTCCGTCAACGAGCGCACGCCCAATTCCGCCATGTGCTTGCGAATTTCTTCGCCCAGCGCACGGAAATAACTGACCACCATTTCTGGCTTGCCGTTGAATCGCGTCCGCAATGTTTCATCTTGTGTGGCGATTCCCACCGGGCAAGTGTTCAGGTGACATTGCCGCGCCATCACGCAGCCGATCGCCACCAGCGCCGCGGTACCAAAGCCAAATTCATCCGCACCCAAAATCGCGCCAATCAAAATGTCGCGCGCAAAGCGCAATCCGCCATCCACGCGCAACGAAACCCGCGAGCGCAACCCAGCGCGTAGCAACGTTTCGTGCGTCTCGCGCAGACCAATTTCCCACGGCAGGCCGGTATTTTTGATGGAGGTCAGCGGCGAGGATCCCGTTCCGCCGTTATGTCCGCTGATAGTGATGACGTTGGCGCCTGCCTTTGCCACACCGGCCGCAATCACGCCAATCCCAGTACCCGAAACCAGTTTCACGCCGATGCGCGCATCGGGATTCACCGCTCGCAAATCGTGAATCAACTGCGCTAAATCCTCGATGCTGTAAATGTCATGATGCGGTGGCGGCGAAATGAGCGGTGTTCCTGGCGTAGCATGACGGATTCGCGCAATGTATTCGGTCACCTTGCGTGCCGGCAGTTGCCCACCTTCGCCGGGCTTGGAGCCCTGCGCCATCTTGATTTCCAATTCCTCCGCGCGCACCAAATATTCGGCAGTTACGCCAAATCGTCCCGAAGCTACTTGCTTGACCTTGCTCGTAGTGCCGGTCTCGCTGTAAAGCTCGGAGTCCTCGCCGCCTTCACCGGTATTGCTGCGCCCGCCAATCTGATTCATGGCGATAGAAAGTGTTTTATGCGCCTCCGGGCTCAACGAACCAAGCGACATCGCCTGGGTCGAGAAGCGCTTCAATATCGCTTCCAACGGCTCCACTTCGTCCAACGCCACCGCCTGCTCCGGCAGCATGTTCAAGAGATCGCGCAAAAACGTTGGACCCGCCGCCTTCGACAATTCTTCCAGCGCGGTGTAATTCTCCGGCTTGGCATTCTTGATGTAGGCATGCATCCGCCGCACGAATTCCGGCGAGGTCGCGTGCAATTCCGCACCTTTGCGGAAGCGGTACAAACCCTGATCCGCCAGCTCCGGTGCCACCGTGCCATACGCCGCGGCATGCATCTGCAAATAATCCTTCAGCAGCAAATCCAGCGTCTTAGTGCCGGGATAAAAGCCCGCGTCCTCAAAATATTCGCGGCAAATATCTTCATCGAGCCCCAGCACTTCAAATAAATGGCTGTTGCGATAGCTCACCAGCGTCGAAATGCCCATGCGGGCCAACACCTTGCGCAGTCCGCCGTACATTCCTTTGCGAACCTTTTCAAACGACTCAGCTTCCTCCTGCTCGGCAAACTGCTCAGCAAGATATGGCACCACCGCGCTCGCGCCCGCAGCCAGCAACATGGCCACGTGATGCGTATCAAAAACCTGCGCGCTCTCCACCACCAGCGGAATGTCTGCCATTCCCTGCGCCACGAGATTTTTCCAAGCCCGCGCCGTAGCCAACAATGCCGGCAAAGCTGCGCGTTCCTTGCTGATCCCGCGATCGGAAAGGAGGAGGAGACCCGGGCGTTCGCCACCACTCAGAGGGGTAGTAATGCACTGAGTCAAACTGCGGCGCGCACCCGGGACTCCCAGGGTGGAAGGAAAAGTAAAATCCAGAATTTGTACCGGGGTGAGCGTATCGCAAAGTGAAGCCAGCTCCGCAACGCTCAGGACCGGCCCGGAAAGAAGGTGCTCTTTGCCCAGCGGCATTTCCAGCGACATCACGTGCGACTCGCGCAACGGATCAATCGGCGGATTAGTCACTTGTGCGAAGCGCTGCTTGCAGTAATCCCATAGCGTCCGCGGCAACGAAGACAAAAACGCTGGCGGCGCGTCGTCGCCCATGCTCCAGTCTGCTTCTTTGCCCGTCAGCAAAGGGCGGAACAAAATTTTGTACTGGTCGTCGCTCCATCCCGCGGCGCCCGCCATGCGCTTCGGATCAGCAACGCGAATCGAACTGACCTGCGCGTCCAGTTGTAGACGCTGCGGTTCGCTTCCAGCGCTGCGTCCATGCTGCATTGCCACACTCTTCAGCAGTTCCCGCCAGCGCAAAAACACGCCAGCCTGCGGATTCGCCAGAATCATTTCGCCCGGACCCAGCCTGTGGCGTTCGGCAATCCGTGATTCTTCCAGGTCCACCAAACCAGTTTCCGACCCGGCGATCACCAATCCGTCGTGCGTCACCGTGTAGCGCATCGGCCGCAATCCATTGCGATCCAGCTTCACGCCCACCGAAAAACCGTCGCTGAACACCATTGCCGCAGGTCCATCCCACGGCTCGCCTTCTCGCGACAATGCTTCCAGCGTCGTCCGCACATCCGCGGACAAAAATGGGTCATGCGTGTACGCCGGCGGCACCAATTCCAGCATCGCCGTTTCCACTGTCTTCTCCTGCAGCAGCTTCAATTCCAGCGCGTTATCAAAACTTGCCGAGTCGCTGACCCGCTCTTCCAGCAGCTTGAACCACTTTCCCACGCCAATTCGCTTGCGAATCTCGCGTTCCTTCGCGCGCAGCCACCGGCGATTGCTGACGATCGTGTTGATCTCCCCGTTGTGCGCCACATAGCGGAACGGCTGCGCTAATTGCCAAGAAGGCTCCGTATTTGTTGAATAGCGTTGGTGGAAAATTGCAAAATTCGCCACAAACTCGCTGCTGCGCAAATCTTCGTAAAACCTCGGAAACTGCCAAGGCGTCAGCAAGCCTTTATAAACAATCGTGCGCGAAGACAGCGAACACAAATAACAGCGTTCCGGAAGCACGCCTTCCGCTCGTTTACGCAGCAGCGCCAAGCTCCGCTCCAATTTGGGCGCGGGCACGTCCGAACTATTTTTCGTCGGAATCGGCTCAACGAAGAACTGCACAATCTCCGGCATAGTCTCAAACGCGCGCTGTCCCAACGAATTGGGGTTAACCGGAACCTTCCGCCAGCCCGCCAGCTTTAATTTGCTGCGGCCAATCGCCTCTTCCATTGCCGCCCGGGCTTCCGCCACCCGCGAATGGGGAGAAAACAGCATACCAACGCCAAAACGTTCGCCAAGCGTGATGCCTTCTTCCGCCGCGCGCGCCCGGAAAAACTCGACCGGCAAACTGGTGAGCACGCCAGCACCGTCGCCGCTGGCGCCATCCGCGTCTACGCCCCCACGGTGCGACAATCGTTCCAGCGCCTGCAGTGCATATTGTAGGATTTCGTTACTTGGAAGGCCGCTTAGGCGCGCAATAAAGCCTGTCCCGCACGCATCATGGTCCGGGTGTCCCCAGTTCGGCTGGCGCCAAATCTTGTCCCTCGCCGGGAGGCTACACATATTAGGTTAATAGACGCCACGCCGCCGAATGTACAATGCAGAATTTTTCTGGAGTCTATCGGTTTTCTGCGGGACCTGAACGCTTCAAATTCTTCAAAACTTGGTGACTTCGCTGAAGTGAAATTCGCCCACTTTCATTGCCGGAACCACCATTTCGAACGCTTCTTCGCCGCTGGCCCGGTGCGACGGGCTCAGGCTCTGTACATTTCGAAGCATTTCTAAAATCGATTGATTGAATCGAAAATTCCGGGCCGCCTTGGTGACTTTGCCATTCTCCACCAGGAACAAGCCATCTCTGGTCATACCGGTCATGATCTTTTCGTAGGGGTCGACTTCGCGTATGTACCACAGCCGCGTGACCAATAATCCGCGTTCCGTCGAGGCGATCATCTCATCCACCGACGTTTTCCCGCCGCCAATCACCAGGTTCATCGGCGCTTCGCCATGCTCGTTAGGCAAAGGAAATCCGTGCCCCGTCGGTTTGCGTCCAGCCTCTTTGGCCGAACGTCGCGAGTACACCAGATTTTTCGGCACGCCCCTATCTACCAGCAAGACCTTCTGCCGAGGCACGCCTTCTCCGTCAAAGGCAGGGCCGAGTTGCTCTGGATGGTAAGCATCATCCGTGATTGAAATGTTGGCTCCAAAAAGCGGCTTGCCCATGCGATTGGCCAGGCACGAACGCTTGTCTTGTACCGCCGTGGCAGCAAAATCGTAAAAAAGAAATCCCACCAGATCCAACGTCGCGGCCGGTTCCAAAATAACGGTGTAGCGCCCAGGCGCGAGTTCCACCGGATTCTGCGCCATTTCCGCTTTCCGGCTGGCCGTCTGCGAAAGCTCCTTCGTATCAAATTGGCGAACATCGGCCGCATTGGCCTTGGCCCAACTCGCCGCCGAACCTTGCTGCATCGTGATCGAAAACTCCGCTTGCGTCTGACGATATGCTGCGATAAGTCCACGAGAGTTCGCCAGAATCGACTGGCTTTGCCCACTCTCGAATATTCCTGCCGCCACCTGCCCTTTGCGGTCTGCCAAATCACACGCAGCTTTTACTGCCCGCGCACGATCTTCCGCGGAAAGTGTTGCGGTTGCCGGGATGAACCGATTCACGTTGCGATATTTTTGTTTACCCAGCAGCGGCAAAAGATGCGGATCTTTTGGCTGACTCGCCGCTAACGAAACAGAGCCCTCCAGGGCCGCCTTCAACGAATCCTCATCGACGCGATTCGT
>DASXBH010000187.1:0-5842 GCA_036491775.1 Candidatus Acidiferrum sp. | reverse complement strand
CTCTCTGAAAATTTAAGCTTCCGCGCAATATTCGATCCGCGTTCGCAGCGAATCTTCACCAATTCGCACGAATCGCGCTGCTGCGTCTTCGCCACCTGCAACAATTTCCAAATTCGTTCCTGAAACGACGCGCCCGTCGCCACATGCGTCACCGCGTAGTGCAAGCTCTCCCACCCAATTTTCGTCCAGTCGGTAGTTTTCAGGTCGCCCTTGGCGCGAATGTCATCCGCATTCAAGATGTGATGCAGCCGCGAAGAATTGCTGCTGCACCCCGCATCCTTCAGCAACAGTGTGTAGTAAAGATCGGCTTGCGCCGGCTCCGGCAAGCCAATTTCCTGAGCGATTCGCATCCCGATGATACAGCTCCGCACCGAGTGGCCCATCGGTCGCCCTTCGGTCAGATCCAGCGCGTACGAAAGTGCCGACAGCAACTCGGACACGCGAATCGATGCACTCGAACTATTCACCGCAGTCAAACCAGCCGTTCTTACTTCCGCCTGCTTGAGTCCCAGCGTGGTTTCTACCGTTGCCCGCATGGCCCTGGTCACCGTTTCCCGTGTTTCCCTTGCGTCTTGCATTGCCATTCCCCTGCCTACAGCCACTCGCCCGCCCCCGTTCCGCGAGGGCCGTGCAGTGTGAAACATAGGTTTTGCCTCGGTCTATGTCGATAAACCTATAGGTCCAGCTTTCCAGTACCCTCGTACCGTGACCCCTGCCTAACCACAGGCTCGCGCCTCCTTAGTGCTACAATTCCCGCGGATTTTCTGAGGCTGCCATGACACTCGACCTTCTCGCCATTGCCGCACACCCCGACGATGTGGAGCTCACCTGCGGTGGCACACTGCTCAAAATGGCCCAGAAAGGCTATAAAACCGGGATTCTCGACTTGACCGCCGGCGAAATGGGCACTCGCGGCACTCCAGAAACTCGCGCCAAAGAGGCCGCCCGCGCCACTAAACTTCTTCGTGCTTCCTGGCGGGGCAATTTAGGAGTTCCCGACTCCGACGTGCAGCCCTCGCGCCAGCACAAAATGCGACTCGCGCAAGTCATCCGCGACCTGCGCCCTCACACCGTCATTCTTCCCTACTGGGAAGCGCGCCATCCCGACCACTACCACGCCTCCGCCCTCGGCTACGAAGGCTGCTTCCTTGCCGGCCTCAAACAGCTTCCCCTCAACGGCGAACCGTTTCGCCCTTTCAAAATTCTGTACTGCACATCCTTTGAAGGCATGCCGCCTACCTTCATCGTCGACATCACCAAGCAGTACGCCACTCGCCGGCGCGCCATACTCTGCTATGGCTCGCAATTCCGTCCCGCCAAAAGCGAACGCAGGCAGCGCGTCTTCCTGGCCATTGATGAACTCGATTCGAGGATGGACCTGCTCTCCCGCCACTACGGCCAAATGATCGGCGCCCCCCATGGCGAACCCTTCCTCCAAAAAGAACCAATGTCCATAGACGACGTAGTCACCCTCCCAGTCCGCTCCATCTAAATGCCATCAAATCCACCGGAGGCCCGCAACCTTGGGCCACAGGACGCACGAATGCGGTCATCCCGACCACCAAGTCGCGTATTGGCGACTCGCCAGCGCGGAGGGCGCATGACACCCAGTCTCGGGAATCAACTAACGACGATTCACACTCGCAATCACCGACTTGTCTGTTTGGAAATTACCCGGCGATGAAGTCGCTGGGCACTACACTGCGTCGTCTTCCATCGCTGGCGTAAACCCTGGTATGTTCTGCCCGGTCGCCGTCCGCTCCACCCGAACACGGATCAAATTCTGGTCTTCCGCGCCAGATTTCCGCAGCACCACCAGCGTCGTCAGGGCTTCCGTGTACACCCGGGTCACCAAATACGTCTCCCCGGTCTCTTCCTTCTTCCAAAGCTGCCCTATCTGGATTCTTTTCACGCTCATGTGTGACCTTTGACTCTAGTTAGCCTGCCCTACGCATGTCAACTATTCCTTGCTCCCAATTCCCTTCGTTTCGCGCACCTCTCGCCCGAAATAGCGTCATCTTGGCCCATCCACGCAGGAAACCTTCTCCACCACCTTCACATCCTACAATCGGGAATACTCGATTTCGTCACGGGTGTATACTTGCCAGGTCGATTCGGGTATGGGGAGGTGGTCGCATGCGGACTTTTTCGCGTTACAGCGTGACGCTGCTGTTCGCCGGTTTGATGACCTTGCCGGCTGCCACACTCGCCCAGATTCAACCTACTACCACTCCCCCGCCTCCGCCGCCCCCTGATACCCAGACTTCTTGTTCGCAGCCAGCAAGTTCAACGACTACGCCTTCCTCGCAGCAGCCGTCTTCTCAGCCATCGTCCTCCCCCACACAAACTCAGAATTGTCCGCCGCAGGCCGCCGACACTCAGCAGCAGCCCACTGGCGACCAGCCCGTTCAGCAGCAGAAAACAGTTCACCCCAAGAACTCTAAAGAAGACGTCGACGCAATTGGCAATCGCAATCCCGGCAAAGGCGTGAACTTTTATTCGATCGAACGCGAGATCGCTCTCGGCAAAGGCCTGGCTCAAGAAGTGGAACGTACTTCCAAGCTCATCGACGATCCAGTCGTGGTGGAATACGTAAATCGCGTTGGGCAAAACCTGGTGCGCAATTCCGATGCGCGCGTACCCTTCACCATTAAGGTCATCGACTCCGATGAAGTCAACGCCTTCGCTCTTCCCGGTGGCTTCTTCTACGTGAATAGCGGCTTGATTCTACGCGCACAAGAAGAGTCCGAACTCGCCGGCGTTATGGCTCACGAAATTTCCCACGTGATTGCCCGTCATGGCACCAAGCAAGCCACCAAGGGCGAAATGATGCAACTCGCCACGATTCCTTTGATCCTTCTTGGTCCCGGTGGCTGGGCAGGTTACGGTCTCTATCAAGCCCTGAACCTGGCAATTCCCCTTTCTTATCTGAAATTCTCCCGCGACGACGAGCGTGAAGCGGATTACCTCGGCATTCAATATATGTATAAGGCCGGGTACGATCCCAACTCCTATGTGACTTTCTTCGAGCGCATTCAAGCCGACGAGAAGCGCCGTCCCGGTTCCATTCCGCGCATTTTCTCTACCCATCCGCCCACGCCGGAACGCATCGAACTGGCGCAGAAAGAAATCGCACGCGTTCTGCCGGAGCGCGACGATTACATCGTTACCACTTCCGAATTTGATTCCGTCAAAGGGCGGCTACGCAACGTGATGTTTGCTCGCAAGGTCCAAGACAATCAGCCCGGCAAGCCCACTCTCCGCACCAAGACCGAGCAGACCGATAAGAACAAGCAGACCACGCAAACACAAACGGATCCCAGCAGCACTGACGACGATCGCCCTACGCTCAAGCGCCGTCCCGACGACAATCCCTAATGTCCTGAGTTAGGCACACTGAACTGAATTCGCAAGCCCCGCGCTACATGCCGCGGGGCTTTTCTTTCTAACGGTGGCACAGCCATGTTCCATCTCATTACACCTTACAGATTGTTATCAGAACATACAGCCGGAGCATCTAGGCACCGCGCGACTCTTTGTCAATTTCTCGCGCTGTAATTACAGCGACATCGAAAACAAATTCGTCCCCGGATCGCTAGCGGTCAGATGGACAATCCGTTCGAAGTGCAGGCCCAGCTTTTCCAGCAGGTGAATGGAAGCCACATTTTCGGGCGAGGTCAGACCGAGCAGTTGCTGCAAATGCAGCCGCTCCCGAGCGTCCTTGAGCACCGCACCAGCAGCTTCGAATCCATAGCCACGGCCCCAGAACGCCGGCAAATATGCAAAGCCAATATCTGGATGCGCCAGCGTGTCTCGCTGCAACAGCCCGCAGATGCCAATTGAAGTGGCGATCGGATCGCGCAGATAAACAAGCAGCAACCCGAAATTATGACGCGCATACGACGCCACGGGACCATTGGCGATATAAAGTTCCGCGTCCGCAATGTTGCGCACCTGCTTATCCCCGATAAATTTCTTGAACGACGGCTCATTCAGTAGTTCCAGCACAAACGCCGCGTCCCGCATCTGCAGTTCCCGTAACGTTAAGCGTGGAGTGTGGAGAGTAATCGCCATGACTGTTGGATGGTGATAAGTGTCGCACGAGTTTTTCCACCCGTAGGGGCCAACACGTTGTGGCCCTGCAACGGACATTCGTCACACCTGCGCTCCGCCCTGACAGCCAGTGATGGTATGCTCCTTCGGATTATTAACCGGACGTACGGGAGAGACCGATGAGAATTCGCCGAAATAAATTGGGGGCAACACTAGTCGCATTAGGCTTGACCGCGGGCTTTTCGACTTTCGCCGCAGCCCAAGACACCAAAACCGCCAGGAAAAAGGACGCGGGCAAATCGTCTACGAGCGCAACAATCGTGCCCTCCTACGAATTGCCCCAGCCAGTAAAAGAATCCCTCGACCTGAACATGTACCAGCAAATTCGCGTCGAAGCCCTGATGCATTCTCACGTGATGGATTACGCTTCCGGCCTCACCGACGGCATCGGCCCGCGCCTGACCGGCTCGCCAAATCTGAAAAAGGCCAATGAATGGACCCGCGATCAGTTCACCGCCATGGGCTGCAGCAACGCCCACCTCGAAGACTGGGGCGAATTTGGCATGGGTTGGCAACAACTCAACACCTGGGTACGAATGACTGCGCCGGATATGGCCGTGTTTATTGCCCAAGCCGCTCCCTGGTCTCCCGCCACCAAGGGCCCTATTAACGCCCCCGCGACTTGGGTCGATATCAAGGAAGAGAAAGACTTCGACAAATATAAAGGCAAGCTCGCCGGCAAAATTGTTTTGTTCGGCGAAATGCGCGACGTGAAACCCGTTGAAAAACCGCTCTTCACCCGCGACGAAGACGCCGATCTGAAAAAAATTCAAGACTATCCGCCGAAGCTCGAGAATCCAGCGTCCTTTTTTCAAACTTACCTGAAGCGACTCGAACTTCGCGAGAAGGTCGGGCAATTCCTGGCCACTGAGCAGGCTGCAGCTGTCATCACTCCCAGCCGCGATGGCAGAAATAATGGCGGGTCCGGCGGAACGATTTTCGATGATAGCGGCGCAGGCTTTGGCTGGCTAATTTACGAAAAAGCCCATGCCAATCCGCTCCCAGTCGCGGTCACGGCCATCGAAAATTACGGCCGCGTCTATCGTCTACTCAAAGCCGGCGTGCCAGTAGCCCTCGAGATGAACATCGACACTAAATTTACCGGCGAACACGAACACGGCTTCGACACCATCGCCGAAATTCCCGGCACCGACCCCAAGCTGAAAGACGAAATCGTCATGCTTGGCGGCCACTTGGACTCCTGGGCTTCCGCCACCGGCGCCACCGATAATGGTGCAGGAACTGTAGTCGCCATGGAAGTCATGCGCATTTTGAACACTCTGCAAGTGAAGCCGCGCCGCACGATTCGCGTCGGTTTGTGGACCGGTGAAGAGCAAGGTGAGTTCGGCTCCTACGGCTACGTCAGGCAGCACTTCGGCGAAATCCCGCGCTCCACCGCGCCAGATCAAAAAATGATTACCGAATACGATCGCGACGCCACCGGCCCCATCGTCATCAAACCGGAGCACGACAAAATCTCCGCATATTTCAACGTCGACAACGGCGGCGGCAAAATTCGTGGGATCTATCTACAAGGAAACGCCGGGATGGAATCAATCTTCGCGCAATGGATGGAGCCGCTCCGCGATATCGGCGTCACTACCATCTCGCTACGCGACACTGGCGGCACCGATCACGAAGCATTCGACGCCGTCGGCGTCCCCGGCTTTCAGTTCATTCAGGATCCACTCGATTACGGCTCGCGCACTCACCACTCCAACATGGACAC
>DASXBH010000186.1:0-2744 GCA_036491775.1 Candidatus Acidiferrum sp. | reverse complement strand
GTTTTTCTTTCGCGGGCGATCTGGCCGATCGCGGATGGAACATTTTAATTTTTCCAGAGGGCCAAACCACGGAAGATGGAAAGATGACAAAATTTCGATCAGGGATTGGCCTGTTGGCAAAGCAACTAAATCTGCCGGTTATTCCGATGCGTTTTTCGGGCCTGTTCGATCTCAAGCAGCAAAATAAAATTGTGACACGGCCTGGGCACGTACAAGTGACGATTGGAGAAGTAGTTCGCTTTTCAGCGGATCAGGACGCCAAAGAGATCGCGGAAGAACTGGAAAGGCGTGTTGCCGCGCTTTAGTCCGCTTGCGATTGCTGGCTTCGGCGAGCTGCAGGAAAGATACGCACCAGCAGGAAGAGCAAAAGCAACGCGGACAGAATTGCGAGCGAGGCCCATTTCTGGCGCAACACAAATTCCTTAGCCGCCGCACCGTAACGCGCCCCAAGGAAGGCCTCGACAAAAAATAGCGTTCCACGTCCCACGAAGGTTCCAATGACGAAGATCAGAAACGGCACCTGGAAAACGCCCTGGGCAATGACGAAAGGCTTAAAAGGAACAGGGAAAGGCGCAACGGCGGGAAGCAAAACGGAAGTCAGCGGATACCGCTGGACCCAGGCGCGAATTCTCCCAGGCGCGTGTCCTTGATTCCTGCGGTAGTAGGCTTGGCCGCCTTTTCGCGCGAGCGCGTAAATCCAGATACAACCCGCTAATGAGCCTATCGCAGCCATGGCCGCGTAATACGGCATGCGCATTGGATTGCGGCTGGAGAGTTCCATAACGATCAAGTCGGTGACAAGCGGGAGAGGGACGAAGGAAGAATCGAGAAATGCCGAGAGCAGAATTCCTACGCCACCGAACGCCGGCAGCGTGGCCTTTACCCACAGAGCGAGACGAGTCGAAGTCAACGCGCTAACTCCTCCGAAGGACGAGCAGAAAGATCGAGTCAGAACTGGTACTTCGTCTATGCTGCATTTCCAGAGAATTGGATGGTATGATGCGCCAATTCCCGGTACTTGGCGGAGTTTTTTGAGCTTGGGCGGCCTGCCGGACGATCAGCTTATTTCCCAACGTATCGCAGCGTACACAGAGGGCAGGTGTAGAGCTTAAAGTGTAGAGAACTTTAGACGGGGGCACCGGGATAGCTTCTGGTTCTTGGCGCACCGCTTGGGAAGGCACAGCCAGAATGAGAGCGATCCAGCAGGCAGGTTCTGCTGTTCGGATATGCCGCGAGAAAAAGGATTTAAGCTTGCTCATGGGGTGATGCCTTGCGCGGGATCTTTCCAAGACATGGATGCGGCTACACGCGGGAAAGACACACAGTAGTAAAGAACGTTGCCAAGTACCCCCTCAATTATTTGTCACTTGGACTGTACCTCTCGGGGCTTGTCTCGAATCCAATGCGGTATATCGCGGCCGTTAGTGGAAGTTGAAGATTGTTGTGCGTGGCATTAGCAGCGCACGAGACTGCCGTCGAAGTGAAACACGCGTCAGGTAAGAACCAGCAGCGCCTTGAAAGACGAAGCTGTCGCCAGACAGTCGAGTCATTTTGCGCACATTCAAGGAGTGAATATGTCTGACCTGCAACAAACACTTCCCACGCTTCCCTCGTCTTCTTTTCGCCTGGACGTGCCGTTACATTCGTTGCTTCAGCAGCCAACCGAGAAGCCCTCGGAGGACACTTCGAGAGAAAGTAAAACGCTTCCGACGCCGATATTCCCGCAACATCCGGAATTGATGCACGAGTTGGATGCCGAGGATATCGCGGAGCACGATCAGGTTTTGCGGACCGGGAAAAGGCATTGGCCGGTCTCGCGCATCTTGACCACCATGCGTGGATGGATGTTTCCGTATTTCAAATCGCGGGTGCTGCCCGGCGATTTCCAACCGATCATCGCGTACCTTTTTACCGAGTGGAAATGCAATCTGGATTGCCACTACTGCTGGTCGTACGATAACCGCATCAAGGGCATGACCGAAGACACCGCGCGACGCGCCATTGATTGGCTGCATTCCACACCGTGCCGGGTGCTGGCACCTACCGGCGGCGAACCGCTGTTGCGTCCTGACTTCGTACACAAAGTGGTGTACTACGCGGCGAAGAAAGATTTCTGGGTATACCTGGCGACGAACGCACGTTTGTTGCGGCCGGAAGTGATCGACCATCTGACGGACGCGGGAATCGCGACGATCAATTTTGCGGTCGATACGGTAAAGGAGAAGCCCGGATTGCCGAAGGCGCTGGAGCATGTGCGCTCGTATTTTGATTACCTGGTGAAACGGCAATACCGCTACGGGTACACGGTATTTTTCAATACGAATATTTGCCGCACCAACATCGATGACGTGAAGCAACTGGTAGAAATCGCGCACGACAACGGAATCTCGCTCACGTTTCATATCAACGAAGCGCCGATGATGGAGCAGCCGCACTTCAAGCATCTGGACGCCAACGATACGTACATCCGCCCTGAAGATTTTCCGATGGTGGATGACCTGCTCGACTGGCTCATTGACAAGCAGCGGCAGGGCTACAAGATGGTCGACTCCATTCCCCGGCTACAAAATATGAAAGGATTCATGCGCGGAATTGGGGAACATTGGGGCTGCCGGGCTGGTCAGAACTGGTTGATCGTTCGCACGGACGGCACGCTTGCGCCATGTTTTCCGATGTACAACGCGAAATACGACTGGGGCGCGGTAGAAAAGCAGAAATTCGATGTGGAGCAACTGGCGGAGATG
>DASXBH010000185.1:0-12931 GCA_036491775.1 Candidatus Acidiferrum sp. | reverse complement strand
GCAGGTATCTCCGACACGCTGGTGAAGCTGCGCGACGGTCAAATCGAAGAAATCACGCGGCGCTAGAAATGGCTCGTTTCAAACTTTTTTATCGAATGATTGTGCGGCCGTTATTTCGCGAGCCGGTGCGATTGCTTCTGACGGTACTCGCGGTGGCACTGGGCGTTGCCGTGGTTCTGGCGATTGACCTTGCGGGAGGCGCCGCGGCCGGCTCGTTTCATTCGTCGATGGAAACGCTGGCAGGAGATAACGATCTGGAAGTTGTGGCGTCCGGAGGCGTGCCCGAACATGCGGTCGCTACGCTGGTTGCCCTACCTTATGCGCTACGAGTCTCGCCGCGCATGGAAGACTACGCCGTTGTACTGGATTCAAAGGAAACGCTGCCGCTGGTCGGTGTCGATCTTATCGCCGAAGAGAGCCGCTACGGCGCTCCGAAAGAAGAAGAAGTTTCCAACGCGCAACCGAGAGACAAGTCCGAAAACGCCTTCTCGGCCCTGTCGGACCCGACCAGCGTTTGGATCGGTCAAAGCCTTCACAAGCATGCCGGCGAGACGATCCGGCTTCTGATCAATGACCAGACATATTTGTGCACGGTGCGTGGCGTTTATCTCGATTCCAGCGTCGGGGAAAGTGCGATCGTTATGGATATCGCCGGCGCACAACGTGCTCTCCATCGTTTCGGCCGGGTCGATCGCGTGTTGATCAAGCTCCCGCAAGGCGCGGCTGTTGGGGAATGGCAGATGCGATTGCGTGGCGCTCTGCCTCCAGGTGTTGAAATACGACCACAAGGCACGGCCACAAACGAAAACAGAAAAATGCTTGCGGCATTTCGTTGGAATTTACGATTACTGAGCTATATCGCCCTGATCGTAGGAGCTTTTCTTATTTACAACACGATTTCGGTCTCGGTAGTGCGTCGCCGGGCGGAAATTGGCATTGTCCGTGCAATCGGTGCCAGTCGCGCCAACGTCCTGATTGCGTTTCTGGGCGAAGCCGCATGCATCGGATTGGCCGGCGCATTGATCGCATTACCCCTTGGGCGATTGATGGCCAAAGCAGCCGTGAACTTGATGGCGCTTACCGTTGAATCGTTGTATGTGAGCAGTCGTCCCGGTCCCATTGAGCTAGACGCCGGAGCTGTGACCCTTGCATTTTTGATCGGAATTGGAGTCGCCGTGGCTGCGGCGCTCGCACCTGCACGCGAGGCTATGAGGGTCACACCGGCCGACGCCATGGCGCGAGGACGTCGCGAATACGTTATGCAAACTCATGCAGGACGCGACTTACTGTTCGCTCTTCTGTTTGCCCTCCTAGCCGCCGGAACTTCGCTTGCACCTGCAGTCGGCGGTAAGCCTCTATTCGGTTACATAGCCGCGATGTTGCTGATACTCGCGGCGTCGTTCGCGATTCCCGCATCAGTGAATTTCATCACCATATCGACCTCGCAAGCGCTAAAGAGAATCGTTGGAGTGGAAGGATTGCTGGCCGCACGAAGTTTGGCGGCTTCGTTGCGGCGAACGTCGGTGCTGGTTGCAGCACTCGCCACCGCCGTGGCCATGATGACGTCTGTGGGAATCATGGTTGGCAGTTTTCGCCAAACGGTAGTGGCGTGGATGAACGACGAACTTCCTGCCGACCTTTATATTAGACCGGCAGGAGATCCTGCCGCCGATCGCCACCCCACCATCTCAGTAGAGCTTGCAGCAAAAATTGCCAAGGTTCCCGGCGTCGCCTCCGTGGAACGATTGCGAGCGTATGAAATTACCTACGACCGGATGCCTGCAACGCTCGCTTCCGTCGATCTGGACCAAGCCGCAGCCAATCAAGAATCTGATTTTCTCTCCGGACGGAAGACGCAAGAAGTCTTTATCGAGCTTCGTGAAAAAAACGCGGTAATTCTGAGCGAGCCGTTTGCCTACAAGCACCGCCTGAAGACAGGCGACACCATCACGCTGTCGCTCGGTGAATCTCGCGCAGATTTTCGCGTCGTGGATATCACCTACGATTACGCCAGCGAGCGTGGCTACATCCTCATGGATCGCGCAACGATGCTGCGCTACTTGCCCGATCCCGCGCCTTCTAACCTGGCGGTCTTTGTCGCTTCTAATTCCAACGTTCAGAGTGTTCGGCAGCGCATCCAAAACCTTACTGCGGAAAATCACCTTCTGATCTTTTCTGACCGCGATCTGCGGACCGAGGCTATCCGCATCTTCGATCGCACTTTTGCCATTACCTACGCGTTGGAAACGGTTGCTGTAATTGTGGCGGTGATGGGAATTGCCGGGGCGCTACTGGCGCTGGTAATTGACCGGCGACGGGAACTCGGCCTGCTCCGTTTTCTCGGCGCGTCTGCCGGCCAGGTGCGCAAATTGATTCTGGTCGAAGCCGGGCTCGTTGGGTTACTCGCCACGTTGGCGGGTTCGATTCTTGGATTTTTCCTGTCGCTGATTCTGGTGTTCGTGATCAACAAGCAGTCGTTCGGCTGGACCATCCGCTTCCACTGGCCTGTAGGCGTCTTGCTGGGCGCGCTTACCGTGGTCTATTTCGCGACGCTAGTCTCTGGAATCTATCCGGCATTGCTCGCGGCAAGGCTCGACCCGCTCGAGGTCATTCATGAAGAGTAAGTTCTTGGCCGCTATCGCTTCGCTCTTGGTGCTGCAATCAGCGCCCGTCACGACTCCTTTTAAGACCGCTCTTCCGGGCTATCGATACGAATTCCCGCGCGATCACTTCGGTCATCCCGATTTTCAAACCGAATGGTGGTACTACACGGGAAATCTCAGGGCGGAAGATGGCCACCGATTTGGATTCGAACTCACTTTTTTTCGAGAGGCTGTCGATCGCGATGCGGCCAAAAATGCCACATGGGATCCCCACGATATTTATCTGGCCCATCTGGCACTCAGTGATCTTGATGGAGGCGCCTTTTATTATTCGGAGCGCACCAATCGCAGGGGACCAGGAATTGCTGGCATTGACGCCAACTCCAAGCGCATCTGGAACGGTAACTGGAGTTCCGAATGGAGTGGCGACGATCAGAAACTTCAGGCGGTGGATGACCGCTTCACGTTTGCATTGCGGCTGCACCCGGAAAAACCGCCCGTCATCCAGGGCGAGGACGGAGTCAGCCAGAAAGCTGCCGGGGTAGGACACGCCTCGCACTACATTTCGTTCACGCGTCTGAAGACTTCTGGAAGCATCACGTTGCGAGGGAAGAGTTATGACGTTTCGGGCTTAAGCTGGATGGACCACGAATTTTTTACGCATCAATTGGAAGCGGATCAGGTTGGATGGGATTGGCTCAGCCTGCAGCTTGATGATGATACCGAACTGATGCTGTTTCGCATTCGCAGGAAGGACGGGTCGGTTGATCCTTTTTCTGCAGGGACGTTCGTTGACAAACAGGGCAACACGCAGCATTTGCGCGCTTCGGATTTTACACTGACGCCCGAGCGGGAATTTCGGGAGCGGCCCGACAAAACGGCACGGTATCCGATTCACTGGAAAATTTCGATTCCAGTCATGGCTTTCGCTTTGGAGGTAACCACACTGTTGGCGTATCAGGAACTCTCCGGAAATTTCAAATACGCTCCGAATTATTGGGAAGGCGCCATCGTGTTGAAAGGCCAAAAAAAAGTTTCGCCAGTCACTGGAGTAGGTTATCTGGAAATGACAGGATACGACCGCGCAGTACAACTCGGCCAATAGACGCAGACTTTAATATGTCTAACTGATGACGCGGAGCTCAGCCCTTGACGATACTTTCCAGCGCAGCTTTATTCTTGATGATGAGTGTGGAGCCCATTACCTGGAGAAGCTGCTTTTTGCGGAAATCGGCTAGCAGGCGCGTCACGGTTTCCCGCGAAGATCCAATCATCTGGGCGATTTCCTCATGAGTCAGGGTGAGCTTAATTCTTACTTGACCCTTTTCTTCCGGGTAGTTCGAGGACCATTCCAGTAAGAACCGGGCTAGTTTTTCACCGGCGGAGTGCGACAAACCGATCGTCCGCATTTCGGAGATTGCCGCATGATAGGTTTCCCCAAGCTGCTGGGCCACGCGAAGTGCCGCCTCTCCATTTTCCTTAAGAAAGTTCAGGAAGTCGGTTCGCGACACAAAGTTGGCTTGGGTCGGTTCAATCACGTCGGCGGTCAGTTCATAGCACGTGCCGGTCACGCTGGCTGGCAGCCCCAGCACTTCCCCGGGCTCCGATATCCGCAGGATCAGTGTTTTACCGTCTGCCGATGACGTGGAAAGCTTCACGCGGCCGCTGCACAGCACAAACACGCCTCGGGCTGGCTGTCCCTCCACAAACAGAGTGGCTCCTTTAGGATAGGCGGCAGAGGAGGTAATGGCAGCTAAAGCCTTCACGGAGGGTTCTGGGAGGTTACAGAACAGCCGCTCCTCGCGATGAGGACACGCTAGGCAGTTCTCGATGATTTCCAGGCCGTACGGCGTACGCATATTACTCCCATCGGGGAGCGCACTCCCGTCCAGTTTAGTGACAAACTGAAAGCGATTCCCGTTGCGGATTAAATCGGAGGGCATGCTGTCACCTGTCAATGTGATAGTGATACAGGATGGAGGCGCTGGTACCCGTGACACGCATCACTCTTTGCAGTGACTCTAATCACGGCCTTCTCGTTCCGGCCATGAGATGAGTATTCTGGGAACGTTTTCATGCAAGACGACCGCAACATCCTCGAACTGCTGAAAGCCGAACTGGCCTTCCTTGAGAAGGGTGGATATCGCAAGGGTCCTCGTTATCCTTGGCGACCCACCTTTATGTTCGAAGACTCGCCGACCTGTATCAATTTTCAGTCGGAGCGGCATCCCCGCCCCTGCGGAGAATGTGCCCTAATCCAATTTGTTCCCGAAGATCGCAAGAAGTTGCGCTATCCCTGCCGCCACATCCAATTGACCAGCCAAGGCGAATGCGTGAATTCCTTTTATGAGTGGGGAACGCAAGAAGAGCTAGAGGTTGCGTTGAAGGCTTGGCTGCAGCGTACCATCCAAGCCATCGAACACGAAAATAAAAGCAAATCCCAAAGCGCCTAAAAAGTAGTCAAACCCCAAAGTCAAGCCTGAATTTCCTCCTGCGACGCGGCCCCTGCGCTTCGGCTTTCTGACAATTGCATCGTTGACAAGCGGTGGCTCTTTTAGGATAAACTCTAGCCGGTTAGCACATGGACAGTCGAGAAAATGGCGTATTATGCTTCATGTTTTGTGACTCGCCAGGTAATCCGGCACAGTGACCGACAAAGCGCTTTGATGCCATAATGATGGAATACGATGAAGTGGAGGCTCTCCTGATCGGCCGACTTGGAGTCTGTTTATGAGCACTTTGCCGAACGTGGTCCATTCCCGGTCTCTTCCCGACGGACAATCGGGAGAATTGCTGCGGTTCTCGCGCGAGAATGTCAATTGGGAATGGATGAGCATGTCGGTGCGCCGTCTCACTCCCGGAGACACGCACACCGCGCGTACTGACGGCGAGGAAGCTGCTTTCGTCCTCCTTGGCGGCCATTGCGCAGTGGATTGGGGCACCGGCTGGCAGCAGATCGGTGGTCGCGCCAGCGTTTTCGACGGATTGCCTTATTGCGTATACCTACCGACGGGCAATGTAGTGACTTTCAAAGCGGAGACCGCTTGCGAATTAGCGGAATGCCGCGCACCCTCCGAAGCCGCACTGCAGCCGCAGCTCATTACTCCCAAAGACGTGGTTAGCAGCCTGCGAGGCGGCGGAAACGCTTCCCGGCAGATCGTAGACATCATTCGCCCGGAATTTCCGGCTGACAAGTTGGTAGTCATCGAGGTCTATACGCCGGGGGGAAATTGGTCGAGCTTCCCGCCGCACAAACACGACATTCACAATCCGCCTGCGGAAGTCGATTTGGACGAAATTTATTACTATCGGATTGACCGGCCACGCGAAGGTTTCGCACTGCAGCGACTGTATGCGCCAGACAAGTCTCGGGATGTAACGGTACGCACCGAAGATGGAGATGCCGTGCTAGTGCGCTCTGGATATCACCCGGTCGTTGCGGGCCCGGGATACAACGTCTATTACTTGAATTTTCTTGCAGGCACTTCGCGCACTCTCGCGGTTACCGAAGATCCAAATCATGTGTGGCTCAAGTCGACTTGGAAGGATCTGGATCCGCGCCTGCCGCTGGTTCGGTAACTTCAGACTTAGGCGGCGGTTCCTGTGGGACGGGATCCTAGGGTTCTCAGGAGTCAGGTGAATCACAGCCACTGCAATAAGCGCTTGGGAGTTCGCCGCGCTTTCTGGTGGCATACCGCCACTACCTACGGCATGCTTATGCGGAATTCGTGCGGTTCCTTCGGGGAGTTCAGTTTATGAAACGCCGTCTCACCGTAGCCCAAGCGCTGGTCGCTTTTCTACCGCAGCAATATTCCGCGCGCGATGGCAAAGAGTCGCGGTTTATTCAAGGTTGTTTCGGCATTTTTGGGCACGGCAATGTGGCGGGCATGGGCCAAGCTTTGGAACAGAGTCGCGGTCTGCGCTATTACCTGTGTCGCAATGAGCAAGCTATGGTGCACACGGCGGCGGCGTACGCGAAAACCACGTTTCGCATGCAGACATTGGCCTGCACTACGTCGATCGGGCCAGGCGCCACAAATATGGTGACTGGCGCAGCTGCGGCCACCGTGAATCGCCTGCCCGTTTTGCTCCTACCTGGCGATATTTTTGCGCGACGCAATGTCGCCCCGGTCTTGCAGCAACTGGAATCGTCGACGTCGCAAGACATTTCGGTCAATGATTGTTTCAAGCCGGTGTCGCGCTATTGGGACCGAATTCAGCGCCCTGAGCAGCTTTTAACCTCGCTTCCTGAAGCGATGCGCGTTCTAACTTCGCCTGTGGACACCGGCGCGGTTACAGTTAGCCTGCCTCAGGATGTTCAGACCGAGGCGTTCGACTTTCCCGAAGAGTTTTTCCAGAAGCGCATTTGGGACATCCCGCGAAATCGCTGCGACTCCAATCAGTTGAAGCGTGCAGTGGAATGGATACGCGCGGCCAAAAAACCTCTGATCGTCGCTGGGGGGGGCGTTTTGTACTCGGAAGCATCCGAAGCACTCTCGGAGTTCGCCAAGGCCACGGGAATTCCCGTAAGTGAGACGCAAGCCGGTAAAGGCTCGCTCACGTTTGATCATCCGCAGGAAGTTGGAGCGGTGGGAGTGACCGGAACTCCCGGTGCAAATATTCTGGCACGCGAAGCCGATGTGGTTATTGGCATTGGCACACGGTACAGCGATTTCACTACCGCTTCGAAGACAGCTTTTCAGCACCCATCGGTGCGATTCATCAACATCAACGTCGCCGAATTCGACGCCTACAAGCATGCGGCTATCCCGCTGGTCGGCGATGCGCGTGTGACTGTCGACGAACTCCACGCAGCCCTTGGCGGCTATTCCGTAAGCAGTGAGTACGCTGTGAAAATCCAGAAATTCCGTGCCGAGTGGGAAACGGAAGTCGATCGTATTTATTCGATACGAAAGGAGCCGCCGGTCAGCCAAGGAGAAGTCATTGGCCTGGTGAACGAACTTTCTGAAACCAACGATGTGATGGTCTGCGCCGCCGGAAGCCTTCCGGGGGATTTGCACAAATTATGGCGCACGCGCGTACCTGGCGGTTATCACATGGAGTATGGCTACTCCTGCATGGGTTACGAAATCGCGGGCGGCTTGGGAATCAAGATGGCCGACCCGAGGCGCGAAGTCTACGTTCTAATCGGCGATGGCTCGTATTTAA
This sequence comes from Candidatus Acidiferrum sp., assembly GCA_036491775.1. Classification (GTDB taxonomy): domain Bacteria; phylum Acidobacteriota; class Terriglobia; order Acidiferrales; family UBA7541; genus Acidiferrum. The sequence continues at coordinate 5,159 of DASXBH010000185.1, read as the reverse complement.
TGATGGCTCAGGAAATCGTCACCTCGCTGCAAGAAGGCTACAAACTGAACATTGTTCTGCTGGACAACCACGGCTTTTCCAGTATCGGCGGCTTGAGCCGAAGCTGTGGGAATGAAGGCATGGGCACCAACTACCGTTTCAGGCGCGGAGAACGATATGACGGGGAACTCCTGCCCGTGGATTTTGTCGCGAATGCCTACAGCTTGGGCGCACACGCCGTGCGCGCGCGAACCCATGAAGACTTGCATAACGCTTTGTTGGCCGCACGGAAGGAAACGCGAACCAATGTAATCGTTATTGAAACCGCATACGATCAGCGCGTTCCTGGCTACGAATCCTGGTGGGATGTACCTCTTGCCGAAGTTTCCGAGCGCGAATCGGTGCGCGTTGCGCACGAGAATTATCAGGAAGCCCGCAAGAAAGAGCGATTTTTCTTTTAGCGCGATTCAAAACGGCGTCTGGGAAATAATGGATAAACTGAGGATCAGGGATCGCAAATAAGAAAGAGGTCAGGGTGGCAACAACCACAGACGCAGTGCAAACAGCGGCACCTGCGCAACCTCATCTGAAACGCGTTCTGAGTCTTTGGGACCTCATCTATTACGGCGTGATTCTTACGTCGCCGATTGCTGCGGTGCCATTGTTCGGCGAAGCGCAGGTTCTTTCTCACGGTCACACGGTTCTAACGTTACTGCTGGCGATGGTCGCCATGTCGGTTACGGCGGTAAGTTTCGGGCGTATGGCGCACGTCTACCCATCGTCCGGTTCCGTCTACACCTACATTAGCCGTGGCCTGAATCCGCACTTGGGATTCGTCGTGGGCTGGGCAATGTTTCTCGAATATTTGTTTCAACCCGTGCAGAACGCACTGTATGCGGTCCTGGCGATTCAGCGGATGGCGCCGAAAATACCCTTTGCGATCCTCGCGGCGCTCACTGTTGGATTCATCACGCTGATGACGGTTCAGGGAATTAAGTTCACCGCTCGAACCAATGAAGTGCTTCTGGGGTTCATGCTGTTGGTTACCGCCGTTTTTCTGGTAGAGGCGGTACGCTACATCGTGTTGCATGAACATTTCAGTGGGCTGTTTTCATTGCAGCCCATTTACAATCCGAAGACGTTTAATTTGCGAGGACTGGCTGCGGGCACCTCACTTGCCGCATTGGTCTTCATCGGCTTCGATGGAGTCTCGATCCTTGCTGAAGAAGTGAAGAATCCGAAACGCAACGTTCTGCTCGCATCGGTGCTGGTCTGCGTATTCACCGGACTCTTCAGCGGGCTGCAAGTTTATTTAGCGCAGCGTGTTTGGCCAGACCATACCACTTTCCAGAATCCCGAAACTGCTTTCATGGATGTGGCACGCGTAGCTAGTGGGCCCGTGCTCTTCGCCGCGTATGGCGTGATGTTGCTCATTTCCAGTATCGCCTGCGGGCTTGCTGGGCATGTTGGCGCGGCACGCCTACTCTACAGTATGGGGCGCGACGATGTCTTACCCAAGAAAATCTTCGGTTATCTCAGCCCGATCAAAAGCAATCCGATTTATAACGTCTGGATTGTAGGAGGACTGGCATACATCGCGGTGCTCACGATTCCCTGGGAGCTTGCCGCGGAAGTGGTGACCTTCGGCGCCTTAATCGCTTTCATGGGCGTGAATCTGTCCGCTTTACGGCACTTCTGGTTTGCACCGGAAGCTGTGGGCAAGCGTAACTTCTTCGTCGACGCGTTTATCCCGGGCTTTGGGATAGTTTTCTGTTTTGTTCTACTAATTAGCTTGCAGAGTTGGACGAAACTTGCGGGCCTGATCTGGTTGGGCGCCGGTATCGCTTACGTTGCGTATACGACGCGTGGTTTCCGCGTGCGCCCGCGACTGTTCGACTTCAGCGAATCCTAGCCCCATCGAACCCATCAACGCCAGCCTGATGGCGAATGCGATTCAGAGAGCCAATCGACGTCTGGACTGTCGGGCTCTTAGCCTTTTGCAGCTGCGCCCAGTTGGTTGACCACGTCCTTTAAATACTTGAGGCTCGCCTCCACGCTGTCTTTCGGCGGAATTTCCGTGTGCCCAAACTTCACGTCCTGTTCGACCACGGACCAACCCGAGTATCCATTCTTCAGTAATGTTCTAAAGAAAGCCGGAAAATCAATATCACCCTTGCCGATCACCGTGAACACTTTGTGCTCAATCGCCTCTTCGAATGTCCACTTGTTGCGTCGCGCTTCTACCAGCACCTTATTGTTACAATCCTTGATGTGCACAAACCGTAGCTTGTCTTTGTATTTTTCCGCCTCCTTCACCGAATCGCCGTGTCCGTAAACGCAGTGACCGGTGTCCAGGCAGAGACCTACGTTGGTATGCGAAGTCGCATCATAAAAACGCTCGCACTCCTCGGGCGTCTCCACATACGTCGCCACGTGCGGGTGAAACACCAGATCCAACCCAAACTCGTTCGCCACTTTTTCAGCGTCAGCCACAATTTTGCCGATGTGTTTCCACTGTTCCGCGTTGAGCGTCGGGCAGCCCGGGTCGTATACGCGCCCAGAGTAGGCATTCCGCTCGTTCGATTGGTCGTCTGCCATTACAAGGAACGGTGCCTTTAGCGTCGCCAGTAGATTCCCTACTTTGCGAATGCGTTCAATGACAGCCGCACCCGCCGAAGGGTCCGTCATCTTCACCGGAACGAAGGACGCCAACAGTTTCAGTTTTCGTTTCTCAAGCTCCGGTTGCAGCACCTTGGGGTCCGTTGGAAAAAATCCATAGGGCCCCAACTCCGTTCCCGTGTAACCCGCCTCCACCATCTCGTCCATCATTTTTTCGTAGGACTGCTCCCAAGATGGTCCCGGATAATCGAGTACGCCCCAGCTATCGGGTGCTGCCGCAAACAAAAAGCGTTCATGCAATCCGCTCATCATGCTCCTCTTTCGAAAATTGCTAACGGTTCAGATAACTTGTAGTTCCTACTTCCAAGGCTCCAAGACCACTTTCATGGAATCTGGTTCGATTGCTTTCAGTACGGCCGCTTCCACGTCGCGCAAGCCGTAGCGATGCGAAACAAATTCGCGCAGCGGATATTGCTTCAAATAGCGCGCCATCTGCCGCATGCTGGGACCGTAAGCTGCCGGCTCCTCGCCACCGACACCGAGAATCCGCGCATTTCTGGCACAAATATGTTTGTGAGGGCTGAGCGAGATTTCGCCAAGATCCGAAAAATTGCCGGCTTCCACCAATAATCCACTGATACGAATCATTTCCAACGCTTCCGGGACAGCCTGTGGCACGCCGGCGCACTCGATGACCATGTCCGCACCACGCCCGTCGGTTAAATCTCTAACAAACTGCAAGCGCTCCGCTTTGGTGGTCTTGCCAACATTGACGATGTGATCCGCGCCCAGCCGCTTTGCAAAATCCAGCCGGTAGTCTGATAAATCTGCTGCGATAATCGTGCCAGCTCCTAACATCCGCGCCTTCATCAGAAAACACATTCCCAGCGGACCTACACCAAGAACGACAACGGTGTCGTCGAAGCGAAACGATTCGCTGGGAAACGCGGACATCTGCTTGGCTCGATCGAGTCCTACGGAGACCGCGAAGATTTCCGTCAGAACGGCGACTTCGGACGGCAAATCGTCAGGCACCTTGACCAGAAAGCTGCCCGGTACGATGTACATGTATTGCGACCAGCCACCAAAAAGATGCGGCGGATTTTTGGCGCTTAAGTTGTTGCCGTAGTCCGTCATCTTCTCGCAGCAGTAGTACGGAAAATCGTGGCGGCAGTAGTAGCACTCGCCGCAGGCAACGTTCGCTCCAACCACTACCCGGTCACCGACTTGTAGACTCAGGCCTTCGAAGTCAGTGTAGTGTCCGTCGCCACCAATCGCCGCGACTGTCCCTACATTCTCGTGACCCTGAATGATTGGGAATTCCAGTTTGTGGTCGCCATATTGCGTGGTGTAGCCCTGATAGGTGTGCTTGTCGGTTCCACAAATTCCCGACATCTGCATTTTCACCAGCACACAGCCCGGTGCAGGCACTGGCAGTGCATACTCACGCAATTCGTATTGACCAGGCTTTACCAGCGTCGCCGCTAATACCGTCTCAGAACTCATTCCTGTTTCTTTCCCCCAACTCAATAGCGAATTGCGGTAGGAGTGTGCTTTTTCGCCGCTTTATAAATCGCGTCGATAATTTTCATATCTCGTAATCCCTGCTCTCCATCTGCTTCAATGCCGCCGCGCTTCTGGATAGCTTCCGCAAATGCATCAATTTCCGGCGCGAATTCATCCCCTACTCTAAATTTTTTCTCGAACCAGCGTCCTTGGAGCTTGCCTGTGAGCCGGCGCTCCTCGTCAAACGGAAATGCCGGTGTGAGGGAAACCCAACCCTTGGAGCCTTGAATGAAAACAAAAGAAGACGGAGCGGCTCCGTAAGTTGAGGTGCCCTGAACAATCAGTCCGCTGGGAAACCGCAGACAAAAGGAAATGCCTTCTTCGACATCACGAAAACGCCTCTCGTCATGGCGCCAGGCGTGGGCCGTCACGTCAATTGGGTCTTCTCCCGCCAGCCAGCGTGTGGTATTCACGCAGTAGACGCCCAAATCCATCAGCGGCCCGCCGCCAGCAGCGCGCGCGTCTAGCAGCCATGGGATCGAAACGCCTCCAATGTGCAATTCGCTGAACGCCGTATGCATTACGTCGATGCGCCCCAGCGCGCCGCTCTGAATCAAGCTTTTAATGTACACGCAACTTGGTTCGAAGTATTTACGGTACGCGGTCATCAACAAGACGCCGTTTTTGCGGCAAGTCGCGACCATCGCGCTCGCTTGCGCCACTGTGGCGGCCAGCGGCTTTTCGCAGAGGACATGTTTCCCAGCCTTCGCCGCCTGTAATGTCAGTTCTGAGTGCTCGCCGTTCGGAGTGGCAACATAAACCGCGGAAATCTCTGAGTCCGCCAAACAATCCGCGAATTGTTCGCTGCCGTAGGACGATTTTACCTTGAACTGTTTTGCGAGAGGCTGGGCGGCTTTCTTGTTACGTCCAACCAGCGCGACGAGTCGTGCCTTTTTGCAATTGGCGAATGCCGGCAACACTGAGCTTTTCGCAATGCTGCCCAGACCTATCACTGCAAACCCAATTTTCTTCTGTGCTGCCATGAACAGCCGGTC
>DASXBH010000184.1:0-6566 GCA_036491775.1 Candidatus Acidiferrum sp. | reverse complement strand
GCGCCGTTCCCGTCCCCGCCGCAGCTCAAAAACTCGTCTCGTACCTGAACAAAAAGACTCCCAAGTACAAAGGTTCCGGCAAAGAAATCTAATATCCGCGATGCCGCGGCCACCTTTGGGTGGCCACCCAGATCGACCCATCGCCGCGTTACCCCACACGGCGCACTTACGTGTGGGGTTTTTCTTAGCCGCAGCCTCGATCTGCTTCCTTTCAATATCCAACTCAAACTCCCATCCTCCGCCGATCTTAAACCCTGCTTGACATAATATATGACCTATGGTCATATATGAATAAAGGTCAATCCCGATGACTTACATTCATACTCGTCACACTCATTGCTCTCGCCGCGAACGCCGCAGCCTCGAGACTCGCGAACGCCTCTTCCGCGCCTCCCTCGATCTCTTCGCCAAGAAAGGCTTTCCCGAAACCACCGTGGAAGACATCACCAACGCCGCCGACGTTGGCAAAGGCACTTTCTTCAACTATTTCCCCAGCAAAGATCACATCCTCCTCGCTTTTGGAGAAATGCAACTGGCCAGGCTCCAATCCGCGGTCCAGGAAGCGCGTCACACGCATCAACCCATTCCTCAATTTCTCAGTTCCCTGGCCGAGCGTATGACTCAGGAGCCCGCCAAACATCCCGACATCATCCGGGTCCTTCTCCTCGCTTACCTTTCCAATTCCAAGGTCCGCAAGGCCATGCTTGATCTTCAGGACCGTGTTCTGGCGGTCCACACCGAAATGATTCAAATGGGCCAGGACCGCGGCGAAATCCGCAAGGATCTTCCCGCCGCCGAAATTGCTTTGGTCTTCCGCCAAACCGTTTTTGGCACGTTGCTAATCTGGTCCCTCTATGGCGATTCCTCTCTGAAGTCGCGCATGGATTCTGCCTTCGAAGTCGTTTGGTCCGGGCTGCTCCCGCGCTCTGTAAACGCGCCGCCGGCACCGCCAAGTAATCTTTCGCATTCAGGCCCCGTAGCTCCTTTGTTCATATAAAGGGACTCTATGAATCGCAAGCGTCTGTTCATTCCACTGCTGCTGGTCGCCGTACTCGCGGCCACCGCCTATTCCATGGGCTGGTTCCATCACGACGTCGGCCTGCAGGGTTCCGGCACCGTCGAAGCCCGCGACATTCGCGTGGGCTCGAAAATCGGCGGCCGCATCGACAAAGTTCTCGTCCGTGAAGGAGATTCCGTATCGCAAGGCCAGGTGCTGATCACCTTCGACGACAAGGAACTGCAAGCCTCCCTCGCGCAATCTCGCGCCAACGCCGAAAAAGCCTCGCGCGGTTTTCGTCCCGAGGAAATTGCCGAAGCGCGCGCCGCCGCCATGCAAGCCAAAGCCGAATACGAACAACGCATGAACGGCTATCGCCAGGAAGATATCGACGCCGCACAAGCCGACGTCGACCGCTCCACCGCCGATGAAGTTCGCGCCCACCTTGACTTCCAGCGCTACGACGCCCTCGCACAGAAAGATCTTGTCTCCAAACAGCAGCGCGACACCGCCGAGGCCAACTGGAAAATGGCCGTCGCCGTAAAGGAGAACGCCCAGCACAAGCTCTCCGAACTAAAGCGCGGCTATCGCCCGGAAGAAAAAGCCTCCGCCGAGGCTCGCTATCAACAGACCCAAGCCACGCTTGAAAAATTTGAACGCGGCAATCGACGTGAAGATGTCCAGGCCGCTCGCGCCGCTCTCGAACTCGACGAAGCCCGCTATCGCGAGCGCCAGGTCCTTGCGCCTTCCAACGCTACCGTCGAAGTTCTCGATGTTCGCCCCGGCGATCTGATCGCCCCAAACACTCCGGTCGCCACGCTTCTCGAGAGCGACCAGATCTACGTCCGCATCTACATCCCGGAAACTGTACTCGGTCACGTGCAACTTGGCCAACAAGCCGAAATCCGCGTTGACTCCTTTCCTAACCAGGTCTTCCACGGTGTAGTCGAACAGATCAATCAGCAAGCTGAATTTCTGCCCCGCAACGTGCAGACCCGCGAAGAGCGCGTCCACCAGGTCTTTGGCGTAAAAGTGCGCATCGACGACACCTCTCATCGCGTCCTCGCAGGCATGGCTGCCGATGTAAAACTCACTCCGGCGGGCAGCTAGTCGTGCCCAACGCCGACCAACTCGCCATCTCCGCCGAACATCTCGTTCGGCGCTTCGGCACCTTCACCGCCGTAAACGACATCAGCTTCCAAGTCCAAAGGGGTGAGATTTTCGGCTTCCTCGGTCCCAATGGCAGCGGCAAAACCACCGTCATCAAAATGCTGACCGGTCTACTTCCGCTTAGCGACGGTCATGCCACCGTCATGAACCTCGACGTCTCCAAAGAGCCCGACCGCGTCCGAGAGAACATCGGCTATATGTCGCAGAATTTCAGTCTCTATTCCGATCTCACCGTCACCGAAAATCTCACTTTTTACGGCCGCGTCTACGGGCTCTCACCCGATCGTCTTCGCAAGCGCATGGATGACATTGTTCAGCTCAATGGCCTGTCACCCTACTTAAATCGTCTCGCCGCACAACTCTCCGGAGGGTGGAAGCAGCGCCTCGCGCTCGGCTGCGCCATGCTGCATGAGCCCAAACTTATTTTCCTCGACGAGCCCACCGCCGGTATCGATCCCGTCGCTCGCCGTCAACTTTGGGATCTGCTCTTCGAACTTTCCGGCCAGGGCATCACCTTCTTCGTCACCACTCACTACATGGACGAAGCGGAACGTTGCGGCCACGTCGCCTACATCTATTACGGCAGAGTCATCGCCGATGGCACTCCCGAAGCCCTGCGCCAACTTCCTGATGTTCAGCCTCCCGGCACCTACCGCGTCGAAATCACCACCCCGGAAGTTACTCGTGCTCTTCGCATCGCCCGCACGCTCCCCGGCATCCGCAGCGCCACCATCTTCGGCCAATCCATTCACGCGCTAGTCGAAGATCGCTTCGATATGGAACATCTCCGCGAACAATTGCTAAAAAACGGTCTGGTCGTCGCCGAAATTCGCCCCCTTGCGCCCACGCTCGAAGACGTCTTCGTTGAACTCACCTACAAACATCAGTCTGAAGCGGAGGCCGCCACTCGTGGATAATGCCTTCAAAGGTTTTGGCGCTGTTTTCTACAAGGAGACGCTGCACGTCCGCCGCGATTTCGGCACTCTCTTCTTCTCGCTGATCATTCCGGCGCTGCAGATGGTCGTCCTCGGCTTTGGCATCGACACCAACATCCGCCAGGTCAACACCGTGGTGTACAACGCCGACGGCCGCCGCGAAAGCCGCGAACTCCTCGACCGCTTCAAAAATTCCGATACGTACCACATCATTCGTTACGTTAATAGCGATCGAGACCTCAACGACTCCATCATTTCCGGCAAAACCCGCGTCGGCATCAAAGTCCCCGTCGATTACTCCGACAAGCTTCTCCATCAGATGCCCGCGCAGGTCCTCATCCTCATCGATGGGTCCGACTCTTCCGTCGCTGGCCAAGCTATCAACGTGTCCACCGCCATTGGTCTCGATGAATCTCTCCGCCGCGCGCTGATCAACAGCAATGCTCCGTTCGCGGTCGATATGCGCCCTAAGCTGCTTTTTAACCCTGACTCGCGCTCTCCCAATTTCTTTCTTCCCGGCCTGCTGGCGATTCTGCTTCTCAATGTCACCACCTTCCTCACCGCCTTTTCCATCGTTCGCGAAAAAGAGCGCGGCACGCTCGAACAACTTTTCGTAACTCCCGTTCGCCCGATGGGCCTGCTGCTCGGAAAATTGCTGCCCTATCTTGCCATCGGCTTCTTCGAACTGACCATGCTGCTTACCTTCATGGTCTTCATCTTCCGCGTTCCCATCCACGGCAGCGTGATTCTGCTCGCGCTGCTCTCGCTTCCCTATCTCTTCGTTTCCCTCTCTCTCGGTATTCTGATTTCCAGTAAAGCCACGACTCAGGCGCAGGCAATGCAGCTCGCCTTCCTTACCATTCTTCCCAGCGTCTTTTTCTCCGGCTACATCTTCCCGCGCGAAACTATGCCCAAGTTCTGCTACGCCCTCAGCTTCTTCATTCCCGCCACCTACTTCATCAACATCACTCGCGGCATCATTCTCCGCGGGGCCGGCTGGATCCATCTCTGGACCGACGCCCTGGCTCTCTTCCTGATGGGCGCCATGCTCCTGATCATCGCCGCCCGCCGCTTCCACAACAAAGTTATCTCCGCCTGATGTGCGTCGTTCCAGCCCGGGTGCGCCGCCCATGGAGGGTCGACACCAATCCACCGATGCCTCTTCGATCGCTCGCCATCGCCGATCTGCCGCCCTCTTTTCGTCTTCCCAATTTTCCACACCCCGAATATATTCAGGCACATACTCTGCCGGAGGTAACGCGGTGCCCCGCAAATCCGATCCCTCTCCCCCGCTTCCGCCACCTCCCGCCATCGGCTCCGACCGCCTGCTCCACTACGCCATGCTCGACGATTCCATCTCCGCTGCGTCCAATCATGGCCTGCTCTTCGTCGACGGCCAGGAAATCGGCAAAGTTCCCTGTCTCGCGATCTGCCAATCCAAACATTCTTCCGACGTAGTCCTCTATTACTGCGAACGCGACTGGAATTCCCTCGCCGTCTCCGTCCACGATTCTGTCGCCAACGCCAAACGCCGCGCCGAGCGCATTTATCCCCGTTCTTCTCAGCGTTGGGTCGAAGCCAACATCTCCGAACAAGAAGCGGCCAACTATCTCGATGAGCTGTACAAAGATTTTCGTTGTAGTTTCTGCGGCAAACGCGGCGACCTGGCCAATCAAATGTTCGGCGGCGGCAACAATAGCAGCGTTCAGATCTGCGATGAGTGTGTATCCGAATTCCACACGGCCCTCGGCAACAATCCGTCAAGCCAATCAGACTGACTCCGCGAATCGCATCTGAACCGGGGGCCGGATGGCAATATCCTAAGGGGCATTTCCACGCAAATTTCCTCCGCCGTCACTTACAAAATTCCCCTTCGTGGCCTATAGTATTTTGGTTACAGGTGCGCCTCCGCATGCCCAAAGGTCTCGCTCGTCAGCTGCTGACGCTTGCTTCCACATCAGCCAACCCATCTTTTTTTATGCCAGGACTGCGCCTCATCCTTTGCGACGCTCGGAAAGAGATGCCTCGATGAACCTTCGCCACCTGATCGCGCGCCTATCACTCGCCTTTTTCGCCGCCATCCTTCTAATTAGCGCTGCGCCGCCAAGCTTCTCGCAATCCACGCAGCAATCGAAGCAGCCTCTGTTTCCCTGGATGGACAAGTCTCTCTCCCCCGATCAACGCGCTGACCTGGTCCTGCGCCAAATGACTCTTGACGAAAAAATTCAACTGGTTCACGGCACTGGTTGGGGCGTCTTGCGCGATGGCGCTCCAGTTCCCCTGCGCTCCAATTTCGGCGCCGGATACGTGCCTGGCATCGATCGCCTGGGAATTCCCGACATCAACTTGGCAGACTCCGCCGTCGGCATCCGCATGGCCGCTCTGCAGAGTCGCTATGCAACGCTTCTGCCTTCGAGCCTGGGTCTCGCCGCTACCTGGAACCCACAAGCCGCTTTACTTTACGGCTCGGTCATCGGTAGAGAATTGCGTGATCAAGGTTTCAACATGACCATCGGTGGAGGCGTTGACCTTCTCCGCGAACCACGCAACGGCCGCGCCTTCGAATATGCCGGCGAAGATCCTGTCCTCGCCGGCAACATCGTCGGCAACATCGCCAAAGGCGTGCAGTCCCAGCAAATCATGGGCGACATCAAGCATTACGCCATCAATGATCAAGAGACCGGCAGAGATATTCTCAATGTAGTTCTCGATCACCGCTCGCTTCGCGAAACCGATCTGCTCGCGTTTCAGATTGCCATTGGCATCGCCCAGCCCGCCGGCGTTATGTGCGCCTACAACAAAGTAAACGGCGATTATTCTTGCGAAAACGACTACCTCCTCAATCAGGTCCTCAAGAAAGACTTCGCCTTCAAAGGCTTTGTTCTCTCTGATTGGGATGGCACCCACAGCACCGCGAAAGCCGCCAAGAACGGGCTCGACATGGAAATGCCCGGAGAAGACTACTTCGGTCCCGCTCTCAGAAGGGCCGTCGAAAGCGGCGAAGTCCCGCCAACCCGTTTGGACGACATGGTCCACCGCATTCTTCGCAGCATGTTTGCGGTCGGCGTCATCGACAATCCTCCGATGCCTCGCCGCGTCACCGATCCCTTTCGCGGTCTCGAAGACTCGCAACAAATTGCCGAAGAGAGCATCGTCCTGCTGAAAAATGCCGATTCGCTTTTGCCTTTGTCGGCGGCAAACATCAAATCCATCGCTGTCATTGGTTCCCACGCAGACGTTGGCATTCTCTCCGGCGGTGGTTCCGCGCAGGTTGACTCGCCGGGAGGCAACGCCATCGATCCCAAGCAGGGCCCTGCCGAGTGGCAGAAGCCTGTCTACTTCCCTTCCGCTCCTCTAAAATACATTCGCAAGAAAGCTCCCAACGCCAACGTGCAATATAACGATGGCAACGATCCCGCCTCCGCTGCATCTCTCGCCAAATCGTCGGAAGTCGCCATCGTTTT
>DASXBH010000183.1:0-12490 GCA_036491775.1 Candidatus Acidiferrum sp. | reverse complement strand
GGATCGAGCCCCGAAGCGAGGTAGTCAATGGTGATTTGCAAAACATTGTCGGCGATCGAGGACGTATCGGCGTAATCGCTGGTCAGGGCGTGCCAATCGGCGACGAAATAGAAGCAGTCGTAGGCGGGATCGTTTTGCAGTTTGACCCAGTTTTGCAGGGCGCCGAAGTAATGGCCGATGTGGAGACGTCCGGTCGGGCGCATGCCGGACAGAACGCGTTTGGTGGCAGAGATGTTGGGCAAAAGAGTTTGGCCTCGAAGAAATTAGTTGACAGTCTATAGCTTACAGTCGCCAGCCGAAAAGAGAAAACCGAAGAAGAGGACGACGTAACGCAGAGACACCAAAGCGCAGAGAAAGACGGAGGAGCGATCCGGAGGCAAATGCAATGAGATTGTTTGCCGGCTTGCTCTAAAGAGAGGGGCGGCGGACGGCTGGCTTTTTGGCTTGTGCGGCCTGCGCTGGAAGCAAAGTAGCCATCTTGCGAATCATGGCCAGAACCAGACGCTTGTCACCGTCAGAAAGTGTAGTGCTGTACTTTTTGATTTCGGCGAGGAAACGAATTTCGTCCTGAGAGAGCTCGCCAAGCATTTTCTGGGTTTCTTTGTCGCGAGGAGTCTCGGTGCCTGGGAAGAAATCGGCAAGTGAAATTTCCATAGCTTCCGCAATCTTGGCAAGGGTCTCGAGCGAGGGCACGGTGTGGCCATTTTCAACGCGCGAAAGATAGCAGCGGAGCAACCCGGTGCGGCGTTCGATGTCGCCTTGCGACAAGCCACGCTGGCTGCGGTAGGTTTTAATGACTTCGCCGATGTTTACTTGTGGTTTCTCTTTAGGCACGAGTTCCCCCAATCGAAATAGTAGCTTAATGGCTAACAGCATTGTTGGCAAGATGGGAACGGGTGGGATTGGCGGAATGTGGTTGCGTAAAGGTAACGAGGAAGGAAAAGCGGAAGGCTTACCGCTGAGGGCGGAGCATAGGCGTGGCAGAAAGTCCCGAGAGGTGCCCTTTGAACGATCTTAAGTAACTGAAGCTCGGCTAGCGACCACTACTCCGGAGCGAGTTGCACCGTGGTTAGGGCGATGTTATAGCCGTCGATTGTTAGGGTCGGAGTGTCTTTCAGGTCAGTGGAATTGTAGGTGGCGGAGACGTTTTTTTCTTCGCCGGGGAGCAAGGAGAAGTAATTATCGTCCCAGAAAACGGGAACGATATCGTCGCCATCTTTTGCTTTCGCAAGGCGCGGATGAATAAGCAACGCGACGCTGTTGGTGGAATTTTTGATTTTAAGAGCCACAGTTCCCTGCCCCGATTCGTTGCGGAATGACGCGGAAGTTTCCAGCTTCACCTGCGACAGTGAATTCAGGCCGGTCAGATCGGCGAAATCCTTTTGCGGAGTGTAAACGGTGTCTTTGCGGGCGCGCCAGTTCATGGTGTCAGGCTTTGTGGAGAGCCAGTAGAAATTATCGGAGATAAGTTTGCCATTCGCGTCGTGAAGCTGAAGCTTCAAGAAATAAGTGACAGAAAGATTGGCGGGCTTGGGGAGATCAAAGGCCTTGGCGCTGCCGTCAGCGGGAATGTCAATGGTTGTCTCCTGAGAGCCGGTTTCTTTGGCGTCGATGTTGTAGAGCTTGCCGGAAACTTTGAGGCCCTTGATGGGCGCGTAGGTTCCGTTGACCACGGCGACAGAATTATCGTCATAACTGTACTGGACGTGAATGAGTTCGGTGGATTTTTTTGTACCGAAATAGCCGCCAGCGGGAACGAGATAGTAGTCGTAAAGATGCCAGATCAGTGAAGGCCAGGCGTTGTTCAGCATCCACTGAATGACCCCTGTGGACGTATATTTGTTGCGGCCATAGCCTTCGAACATGGCACGTTGGTTGTCGTAGGTCATTGCTTGCGCTTTGCGTTCGAAATCGTCGAGCGAAGTGGCAGGGCCGTAACGCTTGTTGAGCGCATCGGTGAAAATATTGATGTTGGTGAAGCGCTCGCCACCCGCATGGAAATTCCAGTATTCATCGATGGGCCAGAGATGATCTTTGGGAATGAATTTGGCGAGGCTTTCCTTCGTGGGGATTGCAGGGCCGGGGCTGGTTTCGGTGTTGTAGCTATAGGCGCCACCAGCCTTTTTGTCTGAGAGCCAGTACATCGGCGGAACGTATTCGTAGGGACCAGTCATTTTCACGCCGGATTTGCCAGTAACACTGGTGGCACGCTCAGAGGCCGAGGAGATTGAAGGATTGGGCCAGTGAAGTTCGTTGAGAATACCGACGTACATTTTCTCGATGTCGGCTGGCGGAGGGCCGTCACTGCCGTAGAGCCAGACAAAGACGCTGGCGTGATTGCGGAGCCGAGAAATCTGATCGCGAAGTGAAGCGGCAGCAATTTGTTTGGTTTCGGGAGTCCAGACTTTCCAGCGTTCCCAGGCGTCGCAACAAATCCAGCCGGGCATAACGAGTATGCCGAGGGCGTCCGTCTTTTCGAAGAATTCTTCGCGATCTACTTTGCCTTCGAGCCGAACAGTGTTGAGGCCCATGTGTTTGGTGTAGGCGAGGTCGGCGTCGAGCTTGGCGGAAGACCAGCGGAGGAGCATGTCGGGGGCCCAAGCTGCGCCGCGGATAAGGACGCGCTTGCCATTGATTTTGAAGAGGCGATAACCCTGCTCGGTAAGTTCGGAAGTGACTTCGCGGATACCGAATTTGAAAGAGGCCGAGGCGGAAGTTTGATCCGCGACGGTAACGCGGAACTTGGCCGTGTAGAGATAAGGCTCGCCCATCTGGTAGGGCCACCAAAGATGGGGATGCGTGAGCTTGAGCTCGGGAAACTTGTCGGCATCGAAAGCAACGATCTTCGTTTCGTTCGGGCCGAGCGTGACCGGTTGGGAAACTTTAACGGATCCTAGTTCGGCTTGCAGAATGGCGTTTACGGGATGATCCGAAATGTTGGCGAGTTCCGAGCTGACGGCAACGCTGGCGTTCGCGTAATCGCTATCGAGTTTGGAAGCAACAAACGGGTGTCGGAGCGCGACTTCGCCAGTGGAATCGAGGAACACTTCGCGCCAGATGCCCATGTCTTTGTCGGGAGGGGTGGGATTCCAATCAACCCAGGTGAGGCCCAAATCATTTTTCTGAGGAGCGAAGACTTCCACGGCGAGCACGTTCATTCCTTTGCCCATGAGCTTGGTGATATTGAAATCGTACGTGCGATAGGCCCCAGCGAATTCGGAGCGATCGGCAATTTTGCTGCCGTTGAGCCAGATGTTGGCCCGGTAGTTGATGCCGAGAAAATGAAGCCATGATGCGCGATCGGTGAATTCGCGAGGACTTTCGAATTCCATCCGGAACCAGTAGGAGCAGCGGAAGGGGCTGTCTGCGGGCATGTCTTGATTAGCAAAGAAACTTTTGGAGGAGTAGTCCATGCCCGGGAACGATTTGAGATTCATGCCGAAATTGGGATCAGGAAAAGTGTGATCGGCAACGAGAGCTCCAACGACAGTGCCCGGAATTTCGGCTTTGTGCCAATCCTTGGCGGGATAACCGGTGGTGGAGATAGTTTCGCCGGGTGATTTGTCAGTACAGGAAGATTGCATGGACCAGAGCCCGTGAAAGAAAAAGCGAGGAGAATCATCGGTCGCGGGAGCGGCTGTGGAGCTAAAAGAGAAGAGTAGGGCGAGCGACAAAAAGCAGGTGAAGCGAGCCTTCATGGGGACTCCATGGAAGATTATGTAGTTGCTGGGAGGCGATATTAAACCGATTCAATAGCGATGGGATAGGCTTATTTTAGAAAAAGATTCTCAGGCAGAGGGCACCGAGAGCCCGGAAGATTCGAGTAATGGTGGAACAACGGGCGTATCGAAACGCCGCTTGGGAGAGATGTGGCTTGACAGGTGGGGGATGGGGGCGAGTAAGCTCCGCTGTCTCACGATTCATCTCAGTTTAATTTTGTTGGCGGCGACAAAGTGTGCCCCAAGGGGATTTCCATGCTGCAGAAAATTGTGTGGTGTTGCGTTTGGCTGGGGTTATTACACGCGGGAGCGGCACTTGGACAGACCAAGCGGAAAGTGATTCTGGATCAAGATGCGCGAGGACCGGCGACGACAGACCAGCAGTCGATGCTGGCACTGCTACAAGCGCCGCAAGTGGAAACGCTAGGCATCACCGTTGTGAGTGGCGATCAATGGCGCGATGAAGAAGTGGCGCACACTTTGCGCATGTTGGAATTGACAGGGCACACCGACGTGAAAGTATATCCGGGCGCGGTGTTTCCACTGATCAACAGCAAGGAAGAAATCGCGCGATGGTCCAAGTTGTATGGCGCGGTGCGGTATCAAGGCGCTTGGACGAAGAACGGTACTGGCAAATTTGTGCACGAAGTGCATGGGCCTTGGGAAGTTCCGGAATTGCCGGAAGGCAATCCGACGTTGAAGGCGGAGGAAGAGGATGCGGCACACTTCATCATCCGGATGGTCCATAAATATCCCCATGAGGTGACGATTTACGCCGGAGGGCCGCTGACCAACCTGGCGCAGGCGATCAGCCTCGATCCGCACGTGCCGGAGCTGGCCCAGGAGTTGGTGGTAATGGGCGGAAGTATCGCGCCAGAGGTTGGCGCGGAGTGGAAGACATCAAACCGGCGCGAATTTAATTTTTGGTGGGACCCGGAGGCGGTGCACATTGTGCTGCGCGCGCCGTGGAAGAAGATCACCGTAACCACCGTAGACATTTCCGTGAAGACTCGGCTGACGAAAGCGATGATTGATCAGATCGCCAAAGCGGGCACTCCGGCGGCGCAATATATTGGTAAGTATGCGGATGAAGAGTATCTGTGGGATGAATTGGCAGCGCTGGCGTGGCTGGAGCCGAGCATCATCACCAAGGAAGAGCAACTCTACATGGACATGGATATTTCACATACGGCAGGTTATGGGAACACGCTGGTGTGGACCGAGGCGGATCATCCAGGGTTGGGGGAACAGAAAGTGCATGTTCAGACGGAGCTGGATAGCGACAAATTCAATAAGCTGCTGATCGAACTGTTCTCTAAACCTTCAGGCAAATAGAACGAACAGCAAGGTACGAAGACATAGCGAATGTGCGAACGCAGCTAGCCAGGCGGGCCGCAGCAGAAAAAGTAAACAAAGATGTTGCTTTGCGGAGGCAACGCGAATAGGTTTGACCAAGTCCGGCCTAGCCCACCCTCGTTCAACTGGCCCCAATTTGGAGCTTTTGTGACTCCACGCTTTGATTTATTCAAAATGAAACGAGATGGAAGCGTTTTGTGGGTTGGCACTGCCGATGATCTGGAAGAAGCCAACATCAGTGCGGCGCGGCACCCGGATGGCAGGAAGAGTTGCTTCCTGATCTTGGATCAGGCCACCTGCCACGTAACCATCAGGAAACCCGACAAGCCGTTGAAAGCAGTCCGTGCGTTCGAACAATTCCGGAAAACGATGGAGGAACTGAGAGGACGGGAACGGGAATTGTTGACGAGGATGCTGGCGCTCTCTGGCCGTCCGAAGCCAAAGATGTGATGCGGCTTGAGGATGGACGCAACGCATCCGAATCGGAGCAGTTTTGTTTGTAACCTGCCGAAGTGAGTCCATCCAATACTGAAACATGAATGGTCCCGGAGGAGGGAGTCGAACCCACACGCCACTAAGTGGCGGCAGATTTTGAGTCTGCTGCGTCTGCCAGTTCCGCCACTCCGGGAGAACTGATAAGAAAATAACATGAGCGGGCGGGTGGGTAAAGGCGCCCTGACCAAAGTCAGAAAGGTTGAGAGATGAAGCGCTTTTCGAGGCGACAGATGTTGCGGACGTCAGGCATGGCGGTGGGAGCGGCGTGGACATTGGGGAGTGGAACGGACCGTGGATTCGCAAGCCTCGCGCATCTTGGCAAGTCCGGTCGACCGGATATCAAATTTCCCACGGCGACTCGAGAGCGATTAGCTGTGGCGTCGTGGCCGTTTCGCGGCTACATCGAGAGCGCGAAGAATGAAGATCGCGACAAAAAATTGCCGGGGATGGATCTGCGCGAGTTTGCGGCACAGGTGAAAGAAACGTTTGGAGTGCCGGGAGTCGAGCCACTCAGTGCGCACTTCCCTTCCACCGATGCGGCGTACCTGCACAGCTTCCGCGAAGCGATTGAGAAAGCTGGCGTGCATGTGGTGAACATTCCGGTGGACAACCAACATAGCTATTACGACGCGGACGCCGCAGTGCGCAAGCAAGCCGTGGCGAACGGGAAAACTTGGGTAGATGTGGCTGTGATCCTCGGTTCGCCCAGTGTGCGCACGTCGATTGCAGAAGCAAAGAACGCCAAGCCGAGTGTGGACGTGGCGGCCGACGAAATTCGGCAATTGACGGAATACGCAGCAGCCAAGAACGTAGTGGTCAACCTGGAGAACGATAATCTGGTGAGTGAAGACGCATTTTTTGTAGTGAAGGTAATCGAGAAGGTGAACAACCCCTACCTGCATGCGTTACCGGATTTCTGCAACTCGATGCAGAGCGGCAATGAGAAGTTCAATTATGAGGCGGTGACGGCGATGTTTGGGCGAGCCTATAACATCTGCCACGTAAAGGATTCCGAGGCGGATGAGGCAGGAAAGATTTATCGCGTTGACCTGAAGAAGAGCTTCCAAATTTTGCAGGCCAGCGGGTACCGGGGATATTGCTCGATGGAGTGGGAGGGCGGCGGGGATCCGTATGCGGGCACGCGAAAACTGCTCGCAGCGACTCTGGGGAATCTCGCGTAGGCTACACGCAACTCAATGAGCTTTTCGGTCGTGGCGGGCTGTTCGGCAGAATCAGGTGTGCGCGGTAGCAGCAACAATCGATGCAGGGAAATTCACATTTTTGCCGTCGTAGAAAGTGGCGATACCGCTGACCACTTCGTTCACCACTTTGCTCATCTTGTGCGGCGGAAGAGCGGCGATGATTTTCTTAAAAGGCGCGGCAAGTTCGCTGGTGGCCAGCCAAGCCTCTTCGGGTGGCCCTGGCCAGGGCCATGGCACACGGCATTTGTTGGTCTGAACGTTGCGAAAGCCGGCCGAGCGAATGGTGTCGGCGAGTTTAGACTCGTCGGAAAAGCGGAATACCCCTGGAGCGTCGGGAGGTGGCGGCGGAATTTTAACGTGCTTCAGGAATGGCCCGAGCATGGTGCTAAAAAGTGGATTCTCTTCCGGCGGCCCCCACACAACATAAGAGATGCGACCGTCTGGTTTGAGCACGCGAAGTTGCTCGCGAAGAGCCTTCTGTACGTCGGGAAAGAACATCAAGCCAAAGCGGCAGGTCACCCGGTCAAAGTGATGATCCGGAAAAGGAAGTTTCTCCGCATCGGCGGCCTGGAATTCCATGTTGGTGAGGCCCTGACGTTTGGCCAGGTCTCGGGCCGCACGAAGCATTTCTGGGACGAGGTCAGTGGCGACGACATGGCCCTTCAAACCGACGACTTTTGCAACGCTGAAGGCGGGTTCACCGGTGCCGCTGGCGAGGTCGAGGACGCGCTGTCCGGGAGCGAGTTCCGCACCTTGAACCACCAAATCGGTCGCAGCTCGCGATTGCGCTGATAGCTTTTCGTACCATTTCTTCCAAAGAGGCGCGGCGTCTTTCCATTCGGCACGAATCGCGCTTTTTGCGTCAGCGGGGACGGAATTCATCGAGGCGACCTCTTAGGGGCGAGAGAGTCATGGCGGACGGGCATGAGTATACGCTGGAACCTATGTAGGAGGTAAGAAGTGGCGCGTCTCCGAGTTCTCTGTCCTGCTTTGCGCCGTTATCCCCATCGGACATCCGTCCGTGGTCAGACTGGACGTAGTCGGCCCCTAGGACTAGTCTAGTAGAGGCCAGCAGGGGCTGCGGGTCACCGCAGTTGCGGCCGATCAAACTATGGGTACAGGAACGATAGCAGCGGGCGCTC
Source organism: Candidatus Acidiferrum sp. (assembly GCA_036491775.1). Lineage (GTDB taxonomy): Bacteria > Acidobacteriota > Terriglobia > Acidiferrales > UBA7541 > Acidiferrum. The sequence continues at coordinate 4,576 of DASXBH010000183.1, read as the reverse complement.
GCCCGGAATATCGCGGTTTGGCGTATTGGATGGAGCGCGTACTAAAGGAATTGGGAAAAGTGCAGGCGTCTCCTGATGTGGATGCGGTGCACGACTTGCGAGTGGCGATTCGGCGGTGCCGCTCGGTTGCCGGGGTGATGGAGGAAGTGGACCCGGATCCGTCTTGGGCAGAGATGCGGAAGCTCGGGCGCAAATTGTTCCGGCAGCTGGGCGAGTTGCGCGATACCCAGGTACTTGAGGAATGGACGAAGAACCTTTCGAGCGACTCGGACCCGGTACGGCTGAGATTGCTGGCAACATTTCAGGGCCGCGAGAAGGAAATGCGCGACGCGGCGCTGAAGGTAGCAACGAAATTCGATCAGAAGGCATGGAGAAAACTGGAACGCTCGCTGCAGAGCAAGGCGCGGCGCGTGCCGCCTGAAAGTTTAGCCGCTGAATGTTTGGCGATCGAAAGGCTCGACGCAGCCCGGGATCTGCATGCGGCGGCATTGCGGACGGAGAAACCTAAACCGTGGCACGCGTTGCGAATAGGCGTGAAGCGATTCCGATACACGGTGGAGAGTCTGTTGCCAGCACGGTATGAGATGTGGGGCGACAACCTGAAGCGCTTGCAGGATTTGCTGGGAGATGTACACGACCTGGACGTGCTGGCGGAGACGATTCAACAAGTAGCAAGCACCGAGCCGGAAGAATCGCGGACGGGCTGGAGAGAAAGACTGGCGAGCGAGAGGCACGCGCGCATCGAGACCTACCGGCAATTAACGCTGGGCAAGACCAGCTTGTGGCACGAATGGCGGCAAGGTCTGGCGAATGGGGAAAAGTTAGAGGCGGCAGCGCACGCGCGCTTGCGGGTGACGGCCCGGGCTATGGATGGAAATCCGGCGCGCACGGCGCAGGTGGCGCGACTCTCGATGCGGTTGTTCGATTCGTTTGCCCGGGTGCATGCGGGAGAAGCGTTCGAAGACCGAGACCTTCGTAAAGTGATGCGGGCAGCGTCGCGGCTGCATGGAATTGGCGTGGTCCTCGATGCTGAATCGCCAGCGAAGGCGGCGCGGAAGTTTTTGCGGGAAACTCGAGTGGTACCTGGCTGGAGCGAGATGCAATGGGCGCTGCTGGCGGAAGTAGTGCGGTATCACCGGGGAGGCGAGCCGAAAGCGAAACACAAGACGTTTGCCAGATTGGCCGAGAAAGAACAGGCGGCGGTGCGTTTGCTTGCTGGCGTGTTGCGACTGGCGCGCGTTTTAAGAAAATGCGGAATTGAGTCGACGGTTGGAATGCGGGTCGAGAAATCGGTGGACGCGCTGATTGTGCGGGTGCCGGGTCTCGAAGATTCGGAGCTGATTGCAGTGCGACTGGCGGCGGGAAAACATTTGCTGGAGAGCAGTTTGGGAAGACCGCTCATCGTGAAGACCGTGCCGATAGCGCCGAAGCTGGTGGAATTGCCGAAAATGGAAGAAGACTTGGAACGAGTGCGAACGGCAGCGGCTTCGGATTAGCTCAGATCTCGCAATTTCGTGCGACCTTCGCGGCCGGTCCACAAACTAAGAAGTTCGCAAAATCTCCCTGATATCCCTTCAATTCATTTGCATCAGCCTTACAACTCAAGCGTTACTTCCCTACTTTACGGAGCAGTTTGGGAGTGGCTAGCCAGATCAGTTCTCCGCTAGGAGGAACCAAGCGACGAAGTTCGATGAGCGCGACTCCGGCTTTTTTCAGGGCGCAAATGTGGTGCTTGGAACCGAGCGCGGTGGCGACCAGGTCGTCGAGGTGGGGAGCATGTCCTACAACGAAGACGGCCGACAAGTCCTTGTGTCTAGCAAGCTCGCGAAAAAGCTGAAGCGGTTCGGCGCCGGGCAACAATTGATCGCTTTTCTGGATTTTCTGTTTCGAGTATTCCAGTGCGCTGGCTACAATTTCGGCGGTCTGAAAGGCACGAACATAGGGGCTGGACAGAATCAGATCGGGTACTGTGCCGATCTCGGCCAGACCCTTTGCGACTTGTTTTGTTTTCTCGACACCCTCTTCGGTGAGAAATCGTTCCGGATCGGGGGGACACTTGGGATCTTCGCGATCGATGGCGATGCCGTGGCGAACGATGTACAACTGCATCCGGGAGCGCCTCCTGAACTGATTCTACTGAAGCCGATGTGAATGCGATGTAAGAAGAAGGGTGTATGTGTGAATTAGTACAAGGACGACGGTTTGAGCGACACGTGAGGAGCAGGCACCCGGCATTCGATTGCTAGCGGCGGTCGGGACGACGGAAATAGAGTTTTACGTGGAATTCCTTTTCAAAGAGATTGGAGCTGCGTTCCGCGTCGCGCAGGTCTTCCGTAGCGTCACCTCGTGCATCAACCTGGATGGCAACGGCGGAACGCTGGAATGAGGCTTTGAGATCTTGAACGCGCTCGCGATGGGAATGGTCGAGGCCTTCGGCGATACGCACAATCGCAGCGAGCCGGCGGGCGGTGCGCTTGTCACTGGCGTTTAGCGCGGAATAGGCTGGGTGGTGGCTGGCAGGTTCAGACTTGCGATTGTGATAGCGAACCACAGCGGCGACCAGATTGCGATCGCGACCTTCGAGACCAGGAATGTCGCCATTCAAGGTGAGATATTCGCCATGCTTGTGATGGCCGCGATGGCTGACCATGTGACCGACGTCGTGAAGCAATGCGCCAGCTTCAAGCTGCACGCGAGCTGGCGCTGGCAAGTGATGAACTGGCTGTAGCTGATCGAAGAGCATGAGGCTGAGTTCGCGGACGTGTTCCGCGTGACGTTGATCGTACTCGAGGCGACGGCCGAAGCTGCGAGTACCGAGCAGCATCTGGCGTGCGGCGGCGTTATAGCGGTGCGGTTCTTTTCGAGAGAAGGCCTCGCGAGCAATCTCCTGCAGAAGACCTTCGCGAATGCCGACAGCGGGAATAGCGAAGCAACGAATGTTGAGATAGCGGCCGAGCGTGGCGAAGATGATGGCGGCGATGCCCATAACATCGGCGCGATCGCGACGCACACCATAGGCTTTCATACGTTCGCGGACGTCGCGTTCGAGAATGTCTGGAAGGCGTTCGCGGAGAAGCGATAGCTCCAACGTTGGCAAGCCGTGACTCCGCGGACCAGGCGCGACATTAGCCAGCGTTTCGGCGTTACCCCCCAGAGCTACCGCCACTTGATCGGCGAGATTGGGGCGATTGGGAAGCTTGGACTCGAGTAACGCGCGAACGTAGCGACGGACTTGCTCCGCTTTTGCAGGTCGAATAATACCGGGGATGCCTAAGGTGGTCATCAGGCGGACCGTGCCGATGGCAAGCTGCGCGCTTTGAAGCACAGTATGGTCTCGCAGGACGCTCAGTTCCAGGCTGCCGCCGCCCAAATCGACAATACAGCGCGGCGGAGATTCGGGACCAAGCGCAGCAATCACAGCTTCGCGGCCCAGCCGCGATTCCTCTTTGGGGCTGATGACTTCTAAACGAATGCCGGTGGCTTGCCTGACCCGGCGTACCAGACTGTGACGATTCTGTGCTTCACGCGAGGCGCTGGTAGCGACGGCGCGATATTTCGTTACGCCATATTCTTCCATGCACTCGTGAAGGCGGCGGAAGGCTTTGACGGCCCTTTTTAGAGTTTCTTCGGTGAAGCGATGACGAAGGAAAACGCCTTCGCCTAAACGCAAGGAGACGCGCTCGGTGAAGAGTGGTTCGATGTCGAGGGCAGAGTACGCTCGGGCAATAGACAGGCGAACGGCATTGGAGCCGGCGTCGATGGCGGCGATGTGAACCGGTTCAGGCATCGGTCAGGTTAACGCCAGAGATGCGCGAGAGCGGAAGAAGGCGTGTATTTGGAAGCGCGGATCCCCAGATGTTCGGCAATTCGTTGGCGAAGTTGGCGATTAACCGTGGAGACGGTAGCTTCGCCATCGAGCTCGATAAAGCTGTTGCGCTTGGACATGACTTCGAACTCGCGCTTGATCATCGTCTGGTACCGAACGAAGGACCAGTAGAGATCGTGCGAGAGAGACATGTCGCGGCCCGCTTCCCAGTAACTGATGGCCTGAGCTTTTTTGAATTCGCGGGCGAACGCTGTCTCGGGGCGTACGTTAAGCCAAAAGGTGAGGTGCGGGCGAAGCGCCATGGTGTAAAGCCCAGTAAGGTAATCGCGATTGATGCCACGCACCACGCTGCGGGCGATGAGCGTGAAGATGAAGCGATCGGCGAGCACAACCGTGCCGGAACGAAGAGCGGGGACGATGCGGTGCTCGAGCTGGTCGAAAAAGTCGGTGGCGTACATCAGCGCGAGCGTGAGACGAGTCACGGCGTTTTGTGCCAGCAATTCATCGATGTCGCGCCCGACAAGATTCGAGCGGCGCAGCCCGCTGGTTTGGACTGCGAAACCTTCTGACTCTAACCATTCCTGAAGCAGCGCGATTTGCGTCGAACGACCAGAGCCGTCGAGACCTTCAATGACAATCAGATTGCCGTTGAGCTCCGTGGGATCGAGGCCGACCAGCGATTCGCCAAAGAATGATTGCGAATATTCATGTTCACCGGGAACAGGCTTAATTGCCGGAGGAATTTCGGAA
>DASXBH010000182.1:0-7488 GCA_036491775.1 Candidatus Acidiferrum sp. | reverse complement strand
GCGGATCGTTGTTTCGCTGCCCAATGACAACGCGTACCAACATCAGCAGGAAATCGCCGCGAAATCCGCCGCCGCCTCGCTTGGTGTTGATTTAAGAGTGATTCATGCCCACGACGATTCGATAACGCAAAGCCAGCAGTTGCTGGAAATCATCCAATCAACTTCGGCCGAAATGCCCAACGCTTTTCTGGTTGAACCGGTCACGGCATCCGGTCTCCGCCGCGTCGCAGAAGTCGCCGTTGCCAAGGGAATTGCGTGGGTCATCAGCAACAGTGAGGTCGACTACGTCAGGCAACTTCGCAAGAGTCCGCAGGTTCCGGTCTTCACCGTCACACAGGGCCAACTCGAAATTGGGCGCCTTCAGGGCAAGCAAATTGCTGCGTTCTTACCGCAAGGAGGCTCTGTTCTGTGCATTCAAGGCCCAAGCATGAGTTCCGTGGCCGTGCAGAGATTCGAAGGCATGGAAAGCGCTAAGCCGAAAAATGTTCAAGTTGCAACGCTGCGGAGTAAATGGAGCGAAGAGGCTGCGTACCAGAGCGCACTGGCTTGGCTAAAGCTGGCAACTTCCCGCGCGGAAAAATTTGATCTGGTCGCCGGGCAGACTCATGAGCTAGCACTCGGGGCAAAAAAAGCTTTGCAGAATGCAGATAGTCCAGAACAACAAAAAAAGTGGCTTACTACCCCGTTCCTCGGGATTGGCGTCGCGAGCCAAGTCAGGCCGTTAGTCGATGGGCGCACCCTCGCTGCCGCCGTTGTTACCTCCGTCACCATGGAAATCGCACTTAGGACTCTCGTCCGCTCCATCGAGATGCAAATTCAACCGCCCGAACGGACCATGGTTGAAGCATCCTCGCACCCCGAACTGGAGAAACTCACCCCAAAGCGCTAGTGCTGCAGCCCAAATTTCATGCCGCTGCTGGATTGGAAGACCGAAGACCTATTGACCGCCTTGCGGCCCGAACAATCGAATTATCGACTAGTGCTTGGCAGAGCTTAGATCGGAGGGTTTTTCACGGTAACGTCTCCGAGCTTTGGTTCCGCAAGGCGAATTTCCCGGAACAAGTGGAGATTCGAAGACATCACCACGCCAGGGCTCAGATGAACTGCGGGAGGAAATGCCGTTTTGGTAGTGAGATGGTCGGTAAGCAACCGCACTGCGATTTGGCCCTGGCGATATGGCTGTTGATAGATGGAGGCAGCAATAGTGCCCTTTCGGAAATAGGGAGACATCTCTGCGAAGAGATCGGTGGTGATCAACTTTACTTTGCCGCCCAGGCCTCGCGCGCCGAGCGCGCGACAGACCGGCAGACAATTCACGGTGTTCACATACAGACCGGCTAGCGTTGGTATCTTCCGCAGAAGATCGAAAGTTTTCTGAAAACTCTCGTCTTCGTCTTCGTGGCCTTCGATCACCGCAGCAATTTTCCCACCGGGACAATGCCGCGGAAAAGCTTCGCGGAACCCATCAGCCTTTTTTCGGTGGTCTTCAGCCAATAGCATGCCCGCGACGACCGCAACCTTCGACCCCGGCGCCACAAATTTACCCATGAGTTCGCCGGCGAGGCAGCCGTTCAGGTATGGTTCCACGCACACAATGCTGGATCGCTTGCTTTCCGGGGCATCCGTTGACACGCAAACAACGGGCGTTCCGTTCTCTTCTGCGGCATCGATTAGTGGCTTCAATTCCTTTGGATTTCCAGCGGTCACGATAATTCCATCAACGCCGCTATCTAGCAACGATTTGAACGCGTCGTATCGCCTTCACCCAGCACTTGAACGGGTTGATTGATGAATCGAATTCCAAGTTGTGAGGAGCGGCTCTGTTCGTCAAGTACACCAGCCCACAACTGGTCATAAAAGAAGCGAATCTCCCGGGGCATGCACACACCGATAGTCGCACTCGCTCGCGTGGACGAGAGCGCTCGCGCGGCTAGGTTCGGCGTATATCCAATTTGACGGGCGATCTGTAAAATCTTTTGGCGTGTAGCATCCTTGATACCGTCTCGTCCATGCAGCGCTCGATCGACCGTTCCGATCGAAACACCAGCCATCTCAGCAATTAAGTGAATTCCCCGCCGTTCTTTTACCATTCTGGTCACACTCGGCAATCACAAAGGTACAGGCGGTATTCAGGCATCCTACAGCCTCGGTGCGACCGCCGGAATGAAAAACAGATGGAAGCGTGAACGTACACGAACTGGTAAAGCTAGATTCTATACTCCAAACGATCAATTTGGCGTCGCGGTTAGGGTCGTGACCGAGAGAACCGCCTCGGACAGTTCGGCGGAGCTGCCGCCAACCATAATCTTAAATATCCCCGACTCGACCACGCGTTGCATGTTGCGATCTAAAAACGACAACTCTTCAGGGCCCAAATTAAACTCGACTGACCGTGTCTCTCCAGGCGCAAGAGTGATACGTCGAAATCCGCGGAGCTCCTTGACAGGCCGAGTCACCGAACTCACTTCCTGTCGAATGTATAGCTGCACCACCTCGTCGCCTTTTACCTCGCTTGTGTTTGTCACATCCACGGTCACCTTCGTCGCACTTTGCGGCCCGATCGCGTCCGGGGTGACCCTGGGTGCGCTGTACTTAAACGTTGAATAGCTTAGGCCCCATCCAAACGGAAACAGAGGTAGAACCGTGCTACCCAAATACTCGCGCTTCGCAGAGGGCTTTTGGTAGTAATAATCGGGAAGTTGTCCGACAGACCGCGGCACAGTAATTGGCAATTTGCCGCCAGGATTGTAGTCGCCGAACAGAACGTCCGCAACCGCCGTACCCCCTTCTTGTCCAAGATACCAACCGTCGAGAATCGCTGGCACATTCTCCGCGATGTAATTGATCGAGTTCGGCCGGCCATGTTGCAAGAAGACGATTGTCGGTTTCGACAGGGCCAGGATCGCCTTAACCAACTCGTCTTGGTTACCTAACAGATCGAGGCTATCCCGGTCGCCTTGATGATCGACAGCCCAAGCTTCGCGGGAAGTCTGCTCGTTTCCGCCAAGCGCCAGGATTACAACGTCGGCGCCTTTTGCCACTTTCGTGGCGTCAGCAATGCGTTTGGCGTTCAAGACAGGATCGCCCAGTACAACCTTGTCCGAGTCCCAGTCCGGGTATGTCTCGGTAATTTTACAGCCTTCGGCATACAGGACTTCCGCAGAAGACCCTACCTTCGCCTTAATGCCCTGCAAGATGCTGATCCCCCGACCGGGATTGTTGCTGTACCCGCCGAGATGCACATCTGCCGCGTTCGGCCCTATCACTGCAATTTTTTTGTATTTGTTCCTAGCTAGCGGCAATAGATTGTTCTGATTCTTCAGCAAGATGATTGCTTCGTGTGCCGCCTTTAACGCGAGTTGCTGATGCTCGGGGGAGTTTGTGATTTTTTCTGCGTATGAGGGTTCGACGTAGGGCTCATCGAACAGGCCCAGCAGGAATTTCGCCCGCAGCACGCGGATCACAGAACGATCTATTAGCGCCTCCGCTACCGTTCCTTCTCGTACCAAATCAATCAAGTGTGGATAGGTTTCAGGAAATGGAAGCTCGACGTCCACACCTGCGTCGATCGCCATCCTGGAACCTTCGCGATCGGAAGCGACAACGTGATGGACCGTCCGCAATTCCCTCGGCCCGAAATAATCAGAAGTGATCAAGCCCTGAAAACCCCATTCCTGGCGCAGTATCTCGTCCAGAAGATGCTTGTTGCTATGGGAAGGAATTCCATCAATCTCATTATAAGAAGGCATCACTGCATCGACATGTGCTTTCCTCACCGCCGCTTCAAACGGTTTTAAGAAATATTCGCGGATCACTCGCTCGGAGTAATTCCCCGGCGCCACGTTTGTGCCGCCCTCCGGTTGGCCGTGCACCGCAAAATGCTTCGCCGTCGCCATAACATGAGATTTGTCGGGCCCGGGCCCCTCGCCTTGAAAGCCGAGAATCGCCGCGATCCCCAAGTTCGAAACCAGATAGGGATCCTCGCCGTAAGTCTCTTCCGTGCGTCCCCAGCGTGGATCGCGCGCCAGGTCCAACACCGGTGCAAGGCACTGCTGCACTCCTCGCGCTCGGGCCTCCGCCGATGTGGCAGTGAAGACTTCGCGAAGCAAGTCTGTGTCCCAGGAAGAAGCAAGCGCGATGGCCTGTGGATAGGAGGTGCCGCCGGGTGCCACATGTCCATGCAGGCATTCGTCGTGGAATAAAACGGGGATACCCAACCGTGTATTTTCTCGCAACCACTTCTGAACCGTATTCGTGAACTCGGCCATCTGACGCGGATCGCGACCTTCGCTGGGTCTCGAGAATTCCCCTAGACCGTTTTTTATGACCACCTGGGCTCGTTCCGGCAGGAAATTACCCTTTTCGTCAATCAAAAGATGATTCGAATCGGTGAATTGGCGATTCTCCCAAACGCTCTCTAGCTGAGCTACCTTCTCTTCCAGCGTCATCCGGCTCAGTAAGTCGCCGATCCGCTGCTCCACTGGGAGCTTGGCATTCCGAAAAGGTGGCGTGTCTTGGGCAAGGCTTGGCTTCCCCGCCGCAACGGAAACAACCGTCAAAACCATCGTCAATATCAGGCGAAAGACGCCGCGACTAGCCTCTGAAGGCAGCATCATCTCGAGTCTCCGACAAGAATCGGACTTTTGGATTCTTGCAATAAAGAAAATGCGTGGTAGCATAGCACATCCGGTAACGTACACGGAATTCTTACTTTTGAAGACCGCCGCTCGTCTCCGCCGAATTCCGGATGTCGTTTTTCAGATGCCGTACCTGGTGAGCCCGCGTTTCCGTAATGAGAGCAAAACTAAAAACACGGAGTTTCGTCAATCCTTTGATCCCGCACTGTCGAGGAGATTCTCGTGAGCAAGAGCGACCCGTTTCTTCCAAGGCCTGAGCACAAGTTCTCGTTTGGACTTTGGACTGTAGGTAACCGGGGGCGCGATCCCTTTGGGGATTTCGTACGCCCGGCTGTCCCACCCGTTGAAATCGTTCAGATGTTGGCGGAACTTGGCGCTTGGGGCGTCAATCTTCATGATAATGACCTGGTACCAATCGACGCGACCTCCTCAGAGCGCGACTTCATCGTCAGAGAATTTCGCAAGGCCTGCGAAGAACATCATATCGTAGTACCTATGGCCACGGTGTCTCTCTTCTTTCACCCTGTTTTTCGAGATGGAGCCTTCACCGCGAACGACCCCGTGGTCCGTGCCTACGCACTCCAGAAAACGATGCGCGCCATGGATCTAGGGGCAGAGTTAGGCGCGAAAATCTTCGTAATTTGGGGTGGTCGCGAGGGAGTTGAAACCGATGGCTGCCGGCGCCCCGATGAAGCCGTCAAGCGCCTCCGTGAAGCCGTCAACTATCTCTGTGAATACAACATTGATTGCGGCTATGGGTATCGCTTCGCGCTTGAGGCCAAGCCGAATGAGCCGCGCGGCGACATTTACATGGCCACCACTGGACACTATCTCGGTTTCATTCCGACTCTGGCTCATCCGGAAATGGTTGGCGTCAACCCGGAAATGGCACACGAACAGATGGCTGGCCTCAACTTCCTTCACAGTGTCGCGCAAGCCTGGGAAGCCGGTAAGCTCTTCCACATTGACCTGAACGATCAGAACCCGGGTCGATACGATCAGGATCTCCGTTTTGGTTCCGCAAATCTGAAGGCATCGTTTTGGCTCGTCAAATTTCTCGAAGATGTTGGCTATGCTGGTCCGCGGCACTTCGACGCACATGCGTATCGCACAGAAGATCACCAAGGCGTGAAAGACTTTGCCGCGGGCTGCATGCGCACCTATCTGATCCTCAAAGACAAGGCCGTGCGTTGGAACGCGGACAAGGAAATTCAAGCTTTACTTCAGGAACTCTCGAAGAACGGCTGCTGTTTGCCAAGGACGTCCTCGTATTCAAAAGAATCGGCGAGGACGCTTCTCGCACATTCCTTTGACAAGGACACGTTGCTGCGCAAGCGACTTCCATACGAGCGTTTGGATCAACTCACTGTGGACATTCTCACTGGCGAACGGTGAATATGTTTGTTTCGAAGTGATTCTTTGTCGTGACCGGAGGGACCATCCGATTTCTTCTAGGAATCGACGTAGGTACGAGCGGTACGCGCGCCATCGTTATCGACGTAAACGGGAAAGTGTTGGTGTCTGCCACGGAAGAGCATACCCCGTTCACTAGCGCCCATCCCGGCTGGGCGGAACAAGAGCCGCTTGATTGGTGGCGCGCTGCCACTTTGGCCGTTCGAAAGACCCTGAATTCAAACGGTATTGCGGCCGATTCCATCGCCTGCGTTGGATTCTCCGGCCAAATGCACGGCGCAGTCTTGCTGGACGAATCAGACCAGGTGGTGCGACCCGCACTCATCTGGTGCGATCAAAGAACCGAACGACAGGTAGAGGAACTCACACAAACAATCGGCCGCGACCGTTTTATAGAACTCACCAGCAATCCACCGCTTACAAACTTCACGCTGACCAAGCTCCTTTGGATACGCGAAAACGAGCCGAGAAACTGGGATCGCGTTCGCAAGATTCTGCTGCCAAAAGACTACATCCGATTTCGCCTAACAGGCGAGTCGGCTATCGACGTGGCCGATGCATCGGGAACACTGTTACTGGATGTGGCGAAGCGTGCGTGGGCAGTCGAGGTTTTGACGAAGACCGGCATTGATTGCAAGCTTTTGCCCGCGCTCTTTGAATCGCAGCAAATTTGCGGAAAAATTTCCCCCCAAGGCGCGAGTGCTACCGGATTACGAGTCGGAACTCCAGTGGTTGCGGGTGCTGGAGATCAGGCCGCCGGAGCAGTCGGAATCGGCATATCCACACCTGGCGCAGTAAGCGCCACGATCGGAACTTCCGGCGTGGTTTTCGCCGCAACCGACCGCCCCGCACTCGACCCGAAAGGCCGCCTCCATACCTTCTGCCATGCGATTCCGAATCGTTGGCATGTTATGGGAGTTACGCAAGCGGCGGGCCTTTCTCTCCGGTGGTTTCGTGATCAATTTGGTTCCGGCCAAAAGGACGGCCGCGATGCGTACGACCGCCTTACCGAGGAAGCCGCAAGCATTCCTGCAGGTTCTGGCGGTATTTTCTGGGCGCCCTACCTCATGGGCGAACGCACGCCGTATCTCGATCCTAGCGCCCGTGCCGCCTTCATCGGACTTACCGCTTCGCACACGCGCGCGCATCTGATTCGCGCCATTCTGGAAGGCGTTGCCTACAGTCTGAAAGACACGTTCGCGATATTGGAAGAAATCGGCGTGCCAACCCATCGCATTCGTCTCGGCGGCGGAGGTGCCCGCTCGGCGCTATGGCGACAAATTCAAGCGGATGTCTACAACCACGAGGTCGAAACGGTTGCCGCCGAGGAAGGTGCCGCATACGGAGCCGCAATTCTTGCTGGGGTTGGAGTCGGCTGCTGGAGCAGCGTCGATCAAGCGTGTGAATCTGTGGTTCAAACAGCAGTTCGTGTGCGCCC
>DASXBH010000181.1:0-3635 GCA_036491775.1 Candidatus Acidiferrum sp. | reverse complement strand
AACTTCGCGCGTCCGTTTCAATCCACGAATCCTTCGATCTTCTGGACGCGCTGGCACATGTCGTTGTCTTTCTGGATTCGCGACTACGTTTTCCTGCCGCTGGCGATGATGCGCCGCGAGGTGTGGTGGCGAAATCTTGCGCTGGTGATCTCGATGGTCCTGTTCGGACTGTGGCATCGAGCCAGCGTGCTGTTTCTGGTGTGGGGTTGTTATCACGGAGTGCTGCTGGTGCTTCATCGTCAAGTGCAGCAGGCGGTGCGCACCTTCGACTGGGACCCCCCGGCGTTTTGGACTCCCCTTTCGTGGATTGCGACCATGGCGCTCATCAACCTGGGCTGGATTTTCTTTCGCGCGAATTCTCTGCCGCAAGCGCGTCAGATGCTCCTTGGCGGTGGTATCGCCAGCGAGCTACGTTTCGCACTTTCTGAGCGGAAGCCTCTATGTGCTGGTGGCGGCGCTGGCGCTGGGATACGCGATCGCACTGTCGGCAATCGACGCGCTCAATCGTTCCTCGCTTGCGCCGCCAAGCACCGAAGCAGGCTCGGCGACAGGAATTATCGGTCTTATGGCTCGCTGGCGCTGGTTCTGGATCCCGCCGCTCTACGCGCTGGCATTGCTTTTCCTTCTGATCGTGACCCTCACGCGCGGGGCCAGCACAGCGCAGTTTATGTACAACAAGTTTTAGACTTTGGACTGGAACCCTTGTATCCGCGCGCTATCCACAACCTGCTAGACCACGCCCAAGGGTATTGCTACAATGGCGCCGTCCAAACCAACGCCCAGCACATTTTTTGATCGTGATTCGGGCCGAACCTTTCTGCTGGGCTGCAAATTCTTCCACGGAGAGGTGCATATGAGAAAACTGCTGGTAGCGCTGGTGCTGTTCGGGTCAGCCACCCTGTTGGCGCAAAGTCCTTTCGATGGAACCTGGATGACCAAGCTGGACACGGCCAAGTTTCCCGCCAAGCCCGACCAATATTCTCTGAAGAACAACATGTATGAATGTCTGACTTGCGTTCCTAAGTTCGCGGTCAAAGCCGACGGAAACGATCAGAAAGTCACAGGACACCCGTACTACGACACGGTCGCGGTGAAGGTGAATGATGCCAATTCAGTCGAGATTATCCGGAAGAAAGGCGGGAAGGTGATGGTTTCCGACATCCAGACCATCTCGGCTGACGGAGATACTCTGACCGACAAGTTCACAGATACGACTGGAACTCAGCCGGTTACCGGGGAAGTCACTTCCACGCGAGTCGAATCGGGAGCAAAGGGTTCGCACGCGCTTTCAGGATCGTGGCGCACCGCAAAGGTCAATACCGTGTCCGACAACGGACTGACCGTAACCTTTCAAGGCACCGCCGACGGATTGAAGATGTCGGACCCAAACGGCAACAGCTATGACGCGAAATTTGACGGCAAAGACTATCCGATCAAGGGAGATCCGGGCGGCACCATGGTTTCGCTGAAGCGAATCGGCAACGACACCATTGAGGAAAGCGACAAGCGCGACGGGAAACTGGTCGGCATCAATCGCATGAGGGTATCCAAGGACGGGAAGTCCATTGAGGTGGAATACACCGATAAGCAACAAAACACCAAGACAACGTTTACCATGGAGAAACAGTCGTAGCGGTGGAGGCAGCGCGGCAAAAGCTGCCGCGCTGCCTTGAAGTCTTTCCTTGTTGATCAGCCAGAGGTCATACATGCCGCTTGCGCTCGCCCGCGGCGAAACACACATATCCATCCTTCCTTCCCATTTTCTGCATCTCTCTTCCCAGCCAGCGGGGTAAACTAACTGCAAAGCATAAGACTCGAGAAATCTTAATTGACCCGCCCGTTCGGAGCCCGCAATGAATCGAACTCCTAGATTTCTAGAATTCGCCGTCGCGTGTTGCGCAATTTTTATTCTGGCTACCGTCGCGCAGAATGCGACTGTACCGGAAACCCACGGCATCTCCGTCGCCAATATGGATCGCTCGGTCAAGCCGGGTGACGATTTTTATCACTACGCCAACGGCGACTGGGCCAAGCGCACGGAAATTCCGCCGGACCGCGCCATAGTCGACGTCTTTTCGAGACTCGCCGACCTGAGCAACCAGCGCACTGCGGACTTGATTGCAGAGATTGCCAAGTCCAACCCGCCCGCGGGTTCCGGGGCGCGCAAAGTTGCCGACCTTTACAACTCTTACATGGACGAGGCTGGCATCGAAGCGAAAGGTCTTGCGCCTCTTCGTCCGCACCTGGATGCGATCGCCGGTATCCATGACAAGAAAGAATTGGCGCGCGCCTTCGGCGAGAGCTTGCGAGCGGACGTTGATGCGCTCAATAACACGAACTTTTACACTCCGAATCTTTTTGGACTGTGGGTCGCGCCGGGCTTCAATGATTCGGAGCACTACAAAGCCTATCTGATGCAGGGCGGGCTGGGACTTCCAGATCGCGAATACTACCTTGACGACAGCGAGCGCGGGCGCAAGCTTCGCACCCAGTATCAGACTCACGTCGCGGCCATTCTCAAGCTGGCTGGATTCTCGGACGCCGAAGCGCGCGCGACCCGCATTCTTGAACTCGAGCACGCCATTGCGCAGACCCATCGCAGCCTGGCAGATAACGAAGACATTCACAAAGCCAACAACACCTGGACTCGCGCCGACTTTTCTGCAAAAGCTCCCGGCTTGGACTGGAGCGAATATTTTCGCGGAGCCGGCGTGGAGCAAGTCGACAGCTTCATCGTGTGGCAGCCCGAAGCCTTCACCGGCGAGTCTGCTTTAGTGGCTTCGACTCCGCTCGACACGTGGAAGGACTGGCTCGCATTCCATGTGGTGGAAGCCTATGCGCGAGTACTCCCAAAGGCGTTTGTGGAAGAACGCTTTGCTTTTTTCGGCAAGGTGCTTTCCGGCACGAGGCAGCAGCGTCCGCGCTGGCAGCGTGGCGTGTTTATGGTGGACGAACTCTTGGGCGACGCCGTCGGCCAGGTCTACGCGCAGCGCTATTTTTCGCCTGAAGCCAAGGCGCAGGCACAAGCGATGGTGGCTAACCTGGTGGCTGCTTTCCGCAAACGCATCGAAGCTCTTTCCTGGATGGATCCGGCGACCAAGGCGGAGGCTCAGGCCAAACTCTCCACGCTGTACGTAGGAATTGGTTACCCGGAAACCTGGCACGACTACTCCAACTTCGAAGTGAAGGCAGATGATGTTTTTGGCAATCTGTGGCGAGGCACCCTGTCGGAATATCGCCGCCAGGTTGGACGTCTGGGCAAGGCGGTCGACCGGAAGGAGTGGTCGATGATGCCGCAGACGGTGAACGCGGTGAATCTGCCGCTGCAGAATGCGCTGAATTTTCCCGCAGCGATCTTGCAGCCGCCATTCTTCGATCCTCTAGCGCCACCTGCCTCCAACTACGGCGCCATCGGCACTGTCATTGGTCACGAAATCAGCCACACGTTCGATACCGAAGGCAGCGCGTTCGACTCGCAAGGCCGCGTGCGCAACTGGTGGACGCCCGCCGATCTCAAGCATTTCGAAGCAGCCACGGCACAACTCGCTGCGCAGTACGACACCTACAAGCCTTTTCCCGACCTCTCGATCAATGGCAAGCAGACTCTGGGAGAAAACATCGCCGACGTGGCGGGC
>DASXBH010000180.1:0-4204 GCA_036491775.1 Candidatus Acidiferrum sp. | reverse complement strand
CGGTGGCACCGGATGCGCGGCTACAACACGCTTTATCTGCCAGGAACGGATCACGCCGGAATTTCAACGCAGCGCGTGGTGGTACGTCAATTGGCGGAACAAGGAATTGACTACCAGAAATTGGGCCGCGAGGAATTCATCAAGCGGGTCTGGCAGTGGAAGGAAGAAAGCGGCGGAACCATTCAGCGCCAGATGAAGCAGATTGGAGAGTCGTGCGACTGGTCGCGGGAAAAATTCACCCTGTCTCCAGAGCTGTCACGCGTGGTGCGGGAAGTTTTCGTCCGACTGTATGAAGAGGGTTTAATTTATCGCGAAAAGCGGATGGTGAACTGGTGTCCGGTCTGCCTGACGGTGCTTAGCGACCTGGAAGTCGTGCATGAAGAGCGCCAAGGAAATTTGTGGCACATCACGTATCCGGTGGCTGGTTCGAACGAGAAACTGGTAGTGGCTACCACACGCCCGGAGACGATGTTGGGCGATACCGCGGTGGCCGTGCACCCGGACGACGAGCGCTATAAGCACCTGATTGGCAAGAATGCCGTGCTGCCGTTGATGAATCGGGAAATTCCCATCATTGGCGATGAAATGGTGGACCGCGAATTCGGGACCGGCGCGGTAAAGATAACGCCAGCGCACGACCCGAACGACTTCGAAGCTGGAAAACGGCACGGGTTGGAACAGGTCGACATAATGACCGATGACGGTCACCTGAATGAGAATGCCGGCGCGTACGCGGGCCTGGACCGGTTCGAAGCGCGAAAGAAGATCGTTGAGGATCTGAAGACGCAAGGATTGCTGGTAAAAGTCACGGATCACGTTCACGCCATCGGATTGTGTGAGCGCAGCAAAACAATTGTAGAGCCGCGCGCATCGACGCAATGGTTTTGCAGGATGAAGCCAATGGCGGACGTGGCCTTGGCGGCTGTAGAACGCGGGGACATTCGCATCGTGCCGGACAACCGGCGCGAAGAATATTTCAACTGGATGCGGAATATCCGCGACTGGACGCTCTCGCGTCAGTTGTGGTGGGGTCACCGGATTCCTGCGTGGTATTGCGGGGAATGCGGCGCCGTGATTGTTTCGCGCGAAGACCCGACAAAATGCGTGAAGTGCGGGTCGGGAGATCTGCAACAGGATCCAGACGTGTTGGACACGTGGTTCAGTTCCGGATTATGGCCATTTTCGACGCTGGGGTGGCCGGAAAAGACCGCGGACTTTGAGCGGTATTATCCGACGACCCTGCTCATTACCGGCTATGACATCCTGTTCTTCTGGGTGGCGCGGATGATCATGCTCGGGTTGCATTTTACCGGGCAAGTTCCCTTTCGCTCGGTGTACCTGCATTCGCTGGTGCGTACCCCAAGCGGGGAGAAAATGTCCAAGTCGAAGGGCACTGGACTCGACCCGGTGGCGTTGAATGAACAGTACGGCACCGACGCCATGCGGTTTTGCCTCACGTCGATGGCGGCGCCCGGAACGGACATCGTGCTGTCTGAGGATCGTTTGCTGGGAGCGCGGTCATTCGCCAATAAGATCTGGAATGCGTCGCGATTTCTGTTCGTAAATCTGGATAAATTTGAGCAAGGGGGCACTTCTCTGGAGGAATTGGCGGCTCCGAGTGTGCGCGAGCGCGCCCCCTACGCATACAACGGGCAAGTACCGCTGGTGGATCGCTGGCTGTTCGCACGACTGGCACAGACCATTGAGACGGTGAATGACGCGCTGACGAATTATCGCTTTCACGAAGCGGCGCAAGCGGTATATCAGTTTTTTTGGGACGATTTCTGCGCTTGGTATATCGAATGGGTGAAACCGGAACTGCAGCATGCCGATCGCCAGCGAGCCATTGTAGTCTGGAAGAATTTAGTCGCCGGATTTGATGCGGCGCTGCGACTGCTGCATCCCTTCATGCCATTTTTGACGGAGGAGTTGTGGCATCAGCTGCCTCAGAAACCGGGAGCCAAATCTATTGCTTTGGACGCCTATCCGGAAACAAAGGCCGAATGGAAAGACCCGCAGGGTCTGAATGAATATGGCTTGGTCCAGGATGTGATTCAAACATTGCGAACCATTCGCTCGGAAATGAAGTTGGAACCGAAAAAGAAAGTGGTGGCCGAGTTTTCAAGTGCCGAGGCCGAAGCGCGGAACATTGTCGAAGCGAATCGCGAGGGTATCGTGCGGCTTGCGAGTTTGTCGGAATTTCGAGTGCTGGCCGGGAAACTTCCGGGCAGTGACGGCGGAGTTCGCTCGACGGCGCAATTTGATCTGCGGATTCCCTACGTAGCCGAAACGATTGATGTGGCAGTGGAACTTGTGCGATTGAAAAAAGAGATTGAAGGCTTGCAGAAGGCTATTTCTTCCAAAGAAAAGCAGTTGGGAAATGAGACGTTTCGCGGACGGGCGCCAGAACAGATCATCAAGCAGATGGAAGAGACGTTAACCGGCCAGCGCGTAGAACTGAGTAAACTGTTGGAGCGTCACCAACAGCTGGACAGCGGCGCGGCGTAAAAACAACGCTTCAGAAGCATTATGGTTGCATGGACTGGAATTCCGACTACATAACGAATCTGATCGCACGAGCGCTGCACGAAAGTGAGCGTGTGGATGCTGTCACCGCGACCGCAATAGCTTCTGCCAATTCTGCGGCGAGCGGACGGATATTTGCGGAGGAAGAAGCGGTGATGGCGGGGCTGCCACTTGCAGCAAGAGTGTTCGCGACACTTGACTCGCGTATGCAAGTAGATGCTTTGACACAAGATGGCACGTTGGTCAGTCGAGGTCAGGACGTGGTGCGACTTAAAGGCACCTTGTCGGCAATTCTGACTGGGCAGCAACCAGTTCTGAATTTTGTGGAGTGGCTGAGTGGCATCGCGACTTTGACGCACAGTTATGTTTTGGAGGTGGATGGGAGCCGGGCGAAGATTTGCTGCACGCAAAAAACGACCTCTGGCTTGCACATGCTTGACCAATATGCGGTAGAGACTGGGGGAGGCAGTAATCCTGGGGTTGGGTCAGCGCAGATAATACGGATCACCGAGAGTCACATTTCTGTGGCAGGCGGTGTGAAAGCAGCATTAGATCAAGCACACGCCGACGCCGCACTGAGGATGCAACCCCAAGCGATGACCGCCTATGAAGCGGTAGGGACCATACCGAATCTGCACGAGGTCAATTCCCTCTCCATCCACGTCGAGGTGCGAAATGAGTTGGAACTTCGTGAAGCCCTGGAGTCCGGGGCGGATTGGGTAATTCTGTGGAATCTAACGCCAGCAGAAGTGAGAAGCTTTGTTTCAATCGCGCGAAGTATAAGGTTCGACTGCATTGTGGAAGTATCGGGCAACATTGCTCTGCAGAATGCTCGTGAATATGCCCAGACCGGTGCAGATTTTCTCGCTGTCGCGGCACTGACGCAGTCTGCTCCGCGGGCAAGTTTTCGTCTGCTTGTGGATGGCATCGAGGAAACGTAGGATAGGACGCGTGACGCTCTGGATTAGCCTCTGATGCCGCAAGCCGCAACCTTACCAGGGACAACAGACCGGCGACTGGCAGCGCTGCTGACGCTGCTCTCGGAAAACGCCACAATTGTCATCAGTGGCGCCCGGATCGCGCGAGAGATTGGCGTGTCGCGCTCGACGGTGTGGCGCTGGGTAGAACGGTTGCGCGACCTTGGTGTCCGCGTGAAGGGCCAGCAGAGCGCGGGGTATTTTCTGGAAAAGGTCCCTGACATATTGACGCCGGACTTGTTGCGCAGACGAATGAAGGGGAAGCTGTTCGGCAAGCGTGTTTACCACTTCTTCAAAACAGATTCGACCAACCGGGTGGCGATGGAATTGGGCTATGCCGGTGAGCCGGAAGGCGCGGTGATTCTGGCCGAGGAACAGACGGCAGGCCGGGGACGATCCGGACGCAGTTGGCATTCCGAACGAGGCGCAGGGCTATACGTTACGCTGTTGCTCCGGCCGCGATTGTCGCCGGTCCAGGCACCACTGCTAACTATGCTGGCAGGATTGTCTGCACATTCCGCGATTCAGGCGCAGACCGGACTCTCGGCAGAATTGAAATGGCCGAACGACATCCTGATGGAGGGTAAGAAGGTTGGCGGAATCCTGACCGAGATGCACGCAGAACCCACACAAGTGCGTTTCGTGATCGTGGGAATCGGGATCAACACGAACCAGGAGAAGTTTCCACATGACATTGCGAG
>DASXBH010000179.1:0-17937 GCA_036491775.1 Candidatus Acidiferrum sp. | reverse complement strand
GATATTGCGAATCATGGGGGCAAGCCAATCGCGCTTTTCGAGGGCGTAGGCCGTACCGACGGAGATGGCTTCTTGACCAAGGCTGGAGTACAGGCCGCCGACAATTTTATTCTGGCGGAACAGCTTGGTCATGGTTTCTTCAACCTCGCGATTGAGGCGCATGAAGTAGTAGAGGTCGAGGTATTGCTGGCGCGAGAGTTTTGCTTTACTGCGGATTTCAGTGGCAGGCATGATTCGAAATTCTCCGAAGGAGCGTCCGGTTCTCTATCTTAAAACGAAGCTGGGGCGTGGGCCTAATCGGCAAGGGATGTTTTGTACGGCCGCCTCGCCATTAGAGCGGTCAGCGCCTCACGGCTCTCGCAACGTTTGGGTGTGAACGGAAGATGGATTTGCCAGAAACTGAGCAACGACAGGACCGACGGAGATGCAGGAAAGACTGCGGTGGCCGCAGGGCGACTCCAAGTAAATGATGGGTGCGGTGAGTGCGTTGGCAAAGCGAATGGCTGGATCAGGGTTAACAATGTGATCTTGAGTGGAAACGATCACCAGCATCTTGGAGCGGACACGTTTGACCGCTTGTTCAAACGGAATGCGGAATTCACCTGGGATGTCGAGCGCCAGGATGGCCTCACGCTGGCGAATTTGATCCCAGGCACCCCCTGCGTCGTTAATCGCGCTTTTCCTGAGCGCGGCGAGAAAGCTTTCGAAATTGGCGGTGTTGGTGTGCGTGGTTACGTAGGTGGGAGAGGTCGCATTCATTTCGCCAATTTCCTCGGCAAGGGCGATGCCACGCGTAAGCGCACCTTTAGGACTCCCATTGTTCCAGGCGGGATCGAGTTCAATGGCATCGATCTCCGAGGACCAAAGCAATTTATCGGAAGAAGTGGATTGCGGCGAACCGTTCATCGGGATAGCGATATCCATGAATTCCGGAAAGACGATAGCCCATTCGAACGTCTGCATACCGCCCATCGAAAGGCCTATCACGGCGTAGAGATGAGATAGCTGGAAAATTCTTGTGACGAGCTGATGTTCCGATTCCACCATGTCGCGGATGGTAAACTTTGGAAATTTCATGAGTGGTTGCGCAGCGCTGTTGGAAGGCGAAGAGGAAACTCCGTTGCCGAGAGAGTCGACCAGAATGACGAAGTATTTGTTGGTATCGACAACGCTGCCGGGGCCAATAAAGGGAAGAAGATCTTCGGAACGTGCGCCAAGCCAGGTGGGCCACAGAATCGCGTTGGATTTTCCGGCGTTCAATCTACCGAGGGTGCGATAGCCAAGTCGGAGTTCATGGAGAACCTCGCCGTTTTGCAGTTTCAAGTCACCGAGGTTCGCAAATTGTTGTTCCGCAGGAAGAGATTGAGAATGCGGGGTCTGGGCGCTGGCTTGTTGCTCTGTAAGAAGGCTAAAGGCGCAGAGAACTAAAACAATTAGACGACGTGTAGGCAAGCGGATCCCTCAAGAACATATGCCAATGGCTGAAGATAACATGGAAAATGCAATCCCCTGTGCGTGGCATAGGGTGTGAGCGGAGTCAGCTCAGGCGTTTGATTAGTTGTTGGGCGTCGAAGGGGGCTCGGACTTTGGCGTCGTTGTCGAAGTAGAGGTAAACGTCGCGAGGTTTTTGCGGACGTCTGGGCTTAGGAAGAATGTTGCCGGATGAGGGTTGATCACCGTTGGCCCAGGCGCGGACCCATGATGCCCATTGATCGAGCGAAGCCGAATCGTAGCCGCTGGCGTAGAGAACTTCGGAGCCGTGCAGGCGGCAATACACAAAACTGGATGTGACATCGGTGATTCTGGGCCATTCGACGGTATCGGCGCAGACGATGGCGACATCGTGTTTGCGGAGCAACTGGATAAATTCCGGAACAACAAAACTTTCGTGGCGTATTTCGATGGCGTGGCGCAACCGGAAATCGGCGGGCGCGGTGCTTTTGAGGGCGACGCGATTGCGAAGCCACTTGTCGTGTTTTTTGGCGAGGCGCTGCGCGGAGGAAATATCGCGCGGCAGAAGCTGGAAAAACTCGGACAGCGTGCCGGGATCGAAACGGAAGTTAGCGGGAAATTGCCAGAGGATGGGCCCGAGCTGTTGGCCGAGGAGCAGAACGCCGGAGGCCAAAAAATTGGCTAGAGGAGCCTGGATGTTGCGCAGACGGAGGAAGTGGGTGATGTAGCGCGGTCCTTTGACGGCGAATTGGAAGTCTGGAGGAGTTTGAGCGGCCCAGGTTTCGAAGCTCTTGGGACGCTGGAGAGAATAGAAGGTGCCGTTGATTTCGATAGAGGGAAAGCTTTGGGCGGCGAAGTGGAGTTCCTGGCGCTGGGGAAGTTTGGGCGGGTAGAAGACGCCGCGCCAAGGTTTGTAGCGCCAGCCGGAGATGCCGATGCGGACTTTGGTGGGTGGCGGCATAGGGTTCAGAGTAGGCTGCGGGAAATGAGAGCGCGGCGGCAATCGGGGAAAAACCTAAGAAAGAATTAACGCAGAGGGCACGGAGGATTCTGGGTGGCGGTACACAAGAAAACGGGGCTGCCGATCTTGCGATCTGCAACCCCGATGTATTTACGAACCAGAGCTGAATTAAGGCTTAGCTTGCGGAGCGGCCTGAGGCTGCGGAGGCGGAGTCTGTTGCGATTGAGGTTGGGCCTGTGGCTGAGCCTGAGGCTGAGCCTGCGGTTGACCTTGGGGCTGACCTGTGGGCTGGCCTTCCGTTTTAGGAGCAATGGAAAGAAGCTCGACTTCGAAGACGAGCGTGGAGTTGGGGCCAATGTCTGGTCCGGCACCGCGATCGCCATAGCCGAGGTCGGGAGGAATGTACAGTTCCCACTTGGAGCCTACAGGCATGAGCTGGAGCGCTTCGGTCCAACCCTTGATGATTTGGCCCACCGGGAAAGTGGCGGGCTGACCACGCTTGTAGGAGCTATCGAATTCCTTGCCATCGATCAGCGTGCCTTTGTATTGCACGGTGACAGTGTCCGCAGCGGTCGGCTTGGGTCCAGAGCCTTCCTTGATGACTTTGTACTGCAAGCCGTCGGCGGTGGTGACTACGCCTTGCTTGGACTTGTTGGCGGCAAGAAACGCATCGCCTGCAGTCTTATTTGCGGTACCGGCTTGCACGCGCGCTTCCTCGGTCTTCTTTTTCATTTCCGTTTGAAGGGCGACAATAGCGTCTTGCGCTTCCTTGTCGGACAGCAGCGGCGTAGCGCCCGAGAGGCCGTCCTTGAGCCCGCGGTACACAATGGCCGGATCGACCTCGACCGAATCCTTCTTCATGCTCTTGCCAATATTCATGCCAATGGCGTAACTGACCTTGTCCTTATTGGTCTTGAGAGCCAAAGGAGCAGCGGTCTTGGAAGCGGTTGTTCCCGGCTTGGCGGCGGGAGTTTTTTGGGTGGGTTTTGCCGCAGGCGCTGCCGTGGAACCAGCGGCAGGAGCTTGGGGCGGGTTAGAGGCGGGAGTCTGGTGGGCCAAGCAAGGGCCGGCCAAGAACAGTGCTGCCGCGCAGAGGGATACAGCTGAGAATGAATGGTGTCGTTGCATCTCAATATTGTCCCACTGGTTGGAGCAGGCCGCAAATTGAGGAGTATTACGGTGTGGCTAAAGGGTGATGAACGCCGGCGAGAAGCGATATGAGCGCTTCGCGGCTAGTGGTTTGCGGAGTGAACGAGAAAATGTCGGAGAAATGCTGGATAAGGTGCGGCTGGACTTCGCCGGGCACAATGCTACGCGATAATAATTTTTCGAGAGAGGTGGCTTTGCGGTCGGCGATCCCGCACGGAACGATGAGGTCAAAGTAACGGAGATCGGTGGCGACGTTATAGGCGAAGCCGTGTGAAGTAATCCATCGGCTGAGATGCACCCCGATGGCGGCGAGTTTTTCTTCCCGATCGCCGTGAACTGATTTGACCCAGATGCCAGTTTTGCCGCTGACCGGAAATGCGGAGATGCCGAAGTCGGCGGTGGCGCGAATCATGGATTCTTCAAGCGAACGCACATACCAGTGAACGTCGCGGCGAATGCGATCCAGATTGAGGATGGGGTAGCCAACGATCTGGCCGGGACCGTGATAGGTGATGTCGCCACCGCGATTGGTTGCGTGGAGTTCAACGCCCTTCTGACGCAGGACATGTTCGCTGACGAGGAGGTTGGCGCGATTACCGTTGCGGCCCAGGGTGATGACGTGGGGATGCGTGCAGAAAAGGAGGACGTCGTCGATGGCGTCGAGTTTGCGCGCGGCGACGATGCGCTCTTGCAAGACGAAGGCATCGGAGTAAGAGATCAGGCCAAGGTCGATGGTGAGTAGCGGGCGCACAGAAAGAAGTTACCAGCTGTTAATCGACAGCCAAAACTAAAGCTGCAGCGCCGAAAGTTTCTATATACTTACCCATTTCTCGAACCTCAGAAACAGCTCAGCCACGAACTAGCAGGCTCACACGTTATTGCTAGACGTTGATCTGAAGGCCGCGAACGGAGGCGAAGGCGTCGCCCAGGCCCTCCCACACGGTGGGATGGGCATGCATCATGTTCATCATGTCGTCGACGGTACCTTCGAGATTCAGAACAGTAGCCGCTTCGGAAAGAATTTCCGTCGCGAGCGGGCCTATGATGTGAATGCCCAGCACTTCGCCATATTTTTCGTCGGAAACAACTTTAATGAAGCCGCCGTGATTGCCAAGAATGGTGGCTTTGCTGTTGCCGAGGAACGGGAACTTGCCGATCTTGACCTGATGACCGGCATCGCGCGCCTGTTTTTCGGTCAGGCCGATGGAGCCGATCTGCGGTTCGCAATACGTGGCGTTGGGGATGCGAGTTTTTAGAATGCGGTGGGTGGGCTTGCCGGCAATGTGCGTGACGGCGACAATTCCTTCCATCATGGCAGCGTGCGCGAGTTGCGGAAAACCGGCGACGATATCGCCGATGGCGAAGAGCCCGGGCTCATCGGTTTCCATGACTTCGTTGACGTGAACAAAACCGCGTTCGACTTTGGCTTTGGATTTTTCCAGACCGCAATTGTCGGTCATAGCTTTGCGACCAACAGCGAGCAGCAATTTCTCGGCTTGTAGGGTCTGCGCTTTTCCATCTTTATCTTTGAAGGAAACGGTAACGCCCTTGGCGTCTTTCTTGACGCCATCCACCGCGCAACCGGTGAAGATGTTAATGCCCTTCTTTTTGTAGGTTTTCTCGAGCTCGGCAGAAATTTCTTCGTCTTCGACAGGGACGACACGCGGCAGGGCTTCGAGAATGGTGACCTGCGTGCCAAACGAATTGTAGATGGAGGCAAACTCGACGCCGACAGCGCCGGCCCCCACAACAATCAGGGTCTTCGGAATGTCGGGAAGTTCCAGAATGGAACGATTGGTGAGAATGGCTTTGTGGTCGGGCTCGATGCCAGGAAGTGACTTGGCTTCCGAACCGCTTACCAGCAACACGTTGTTGGCTTCGATGATCGAGCGCTTGCCATCTTTTTCGACCGCGACGCGCCCGGGCCCGTCGTATTTGCCCCAGCCCTGCACCCACTCTACTTTGTTTTTCTTGAAGAGGAACTCGATACCCTTGGCATGCTTTGTGACAATTTTGGATTTACGAGCCATCACGTTGGCCCAATTAACTTTCACGCCGGCGATTTCGAAACCCAGTTCGGCGCCATTCTTGATGTGATCATAAACATCGGCGTGATGCAGAAGAACTTTGGTGGGAATGCAGCCAACGTGCAGGCAAGTGCCGCCTAGGTACGGATCTTTTTCCACTACGACAGTTTTCAGGCCGAGTTCGCCAGCACGGATTGCGGCGACATAGCCCCCAGGACCACTGCCAATAATTGCGACATCATACTTAGCCACGCGTAATCTCCCTTCAAGAGGAACCCAAGCCGCACCGGTGTGATGATTGCCAAACCCCCGAGGTCACAGCGACTGGAAAGTGACGAGACCCGGGTTGGATTGCAGTGCGCAGACCTGTAAGGCCAATCGGAACCCGGCAAACAATAGATTGTAGCAGCGGGCGAATGGGAGTCGCAACGCAGAGAGGGCAAGAAGGGTTCGAGGAGGAAAAGTTCCGATTCGGAACAGTGCTTGACTGGAAGAGCGGAGGGGCGACAAAGAACGGCAAGACCCTGCAACAAATAAGTTATAGCGATAGTAATTTTACTATTGATAAACACCACGCACTGCTCTATAAAAAGAGAGAACGCAGCTAAGTACCTCGCAAGTACCTGCCAGCGGCTTTTACAACAGAGTAATGGGTAGGACAAGAACCATGGGAAAAACCGAAGATACGCAGTGGCATTGCCTGAATCGGGAATGCGGCTGGTCCGCAGTGATGTCGATCAATGCGGAAGATGTGGTGCCGCGCTGCGTCTGCGGGGCTCCGATGCGTCGATCGACCATGGCGCCGGTGCTGAGCTATTTCGATTTTTTACGCGGCGATGATTCGCTCCGCGCCGATGGTAAGGGAGAAGAGGAGTGAACGGTCATGGGCGTGGTTACGGTAGTGACGAAGACGGCGCATGAGAAGACACCACTGGTGATACGGGCGAGTTTGCCGCGGACATTTCTGGGTTTGGGTGCATTCGTGGAGGTGGGACTGCTGTTTTGCGGGGCGTACTTACTGATTAACGCGATTGCCAGTCCGTTGGAGGCTAATCAGACTGCGGTACTTGCGGCCGCGGCGATGCTGGCCTTGGCGTTGATCTTGTTGTTTTATCTGGCGCAGCCCATGCGGCTGCGGGCTTTGGCGCGGAACCGGCAGAATCGGCGCGGCGCGAACCGGGCGAAACGGGCAGAGGTGACTCTGACCGACTTTGGGAGTGCGATTCAGACGCGGATGAACGCGGCGCACGCCCTGGAGCACAAGAGGAATTTGCCGGGGCCGATGTAAAACGCGTCTGGGGCCCGAGACTTTCCTGAAGACTACTTGGCGGTCCCCACCGCCGGAAGGTAGCGCTCTTCGAAGATGAGTTGGTGATGGCGGGCGTGGCCTACGATAATGAAGGCTAACGCGAGCACAGACACTTCCTTGCCACTGGCCACACCGCGACGGAGCCAAGCCGCATCGTCGAGAGAGCGTAGTAACGCAAGTGTGGCGCGGCGAATGGCCCCAAATTCCTCTAACAATTCAGGAAGTTTCCGCGCGGCAAAGTTGCCCGAGCGAACGTAGTCGTCTTGCTCAAAACCGGCCAGCGGAGTTTGGTCTGCGCGGCCGAAGCGCAGAATGCGGTACGAGAAAATGCGTTCGGCGTCGTTGACGTGGCCTAACGATTCTTTGATGGACCACTTGTCCGGGGCGTATCGGAAGTCCTCGGATTCTTCGGGAATCGGCGACAAGAGCCGGCGATAGTCGCGAAGTTGGGATTCAAGAATCTCGACCAAATCTCCATCCGGTACCAACGCGATGTACTTGCCATAGTAAGGGGCGTAATCGCCCGTGATCGGAACATTTTGTGTCATCATGCGAATGCCTCCGAGGATGCGGCGAAGCAGAAATTAAATTATAGCGCGGCGGTGGCAGGCGGAGAATCCGGAAAAAATCGGAGCGGAATGGGCGAATTGAACTTTAAGAAGATGCGGGTGGCGTTCCAGGGTGAGCGCGGAGCGTTCAGCGAAGCAGCTGCGGTGCAGTTGCTCGGAGACGAAATTCACACGGTGCCGCGCGGAACATTTGACGCGACGTTTCGCGCGATTACCGAAGGAGCGGCGGACGCGCTGCTGGTGCCGGTGGAGAATACGTTGGCTGGATCCGTGGTGCGGGTGTACGACTTGCTGCTCGAGAGCCCACTGGAAATTTGCGGGGAGACGATTTTGCCGATTGAACACCATCTGATGGGATGTCCGGGGGCGAAGCTGGAGGAAATTCGTTCGGTGGCGTCTCATCCGATGGCTTTGGCGCAGTGCGAGCGATTTTTTTCAACACATGCGGGAGTGAAGCGCGTGCCTGCGGAAGACACGGCAGGCAGCGTACGAGAGATGATAGAGCGAGGCGACAGGACGGGAGCGTCAATTGCGGGGCGAAGAGCCTCGACGCACTATGGCGCGGTGATTTTGCAGGAGGGCATTCAAGATAACGCGGAGAATTTCACACGGTTTGTTTTGTTGCTGCCGCCGTCGGAGGCGAAGAGGTACAAAACTGCGGATCCCCGAAAAATTTCGCTGGCCATGCGGCTGGCGCACAAACCAGGAGCGCTGCTGGCCTCGCTGCAGCCGTTTGCGAAGCATGGGGTAAATTTACTGAAAATCGAGAGCCGGCCAATTCATGGGCGACCGTGGGAGTATCAGTTTTATATTGATGTAGAGGCGGAGAAGCAGGAAAACATGGATACAGCCCTAAGTGAAGTGCGTGCGGCTACGAGCGAGCTGCGTGTGTTGGGCCAGTATACGGCGGCGCGATCTTCTTTGAAGTGAGAGACGTTTAGAGCTTCATCTTTCTATTACTCCAAAACACCCCGAACTCAAAAGCCCCAAACATTAAACTCGAGTAATCGCCGTGATCAGCGCTGGCTCGGGGACATACTGTAGTCCGGCCCTTGAGTGTGGCTTTTTCTTTTATGCGAGAGAAATGGCCGCAGACTCTTGGCGGGTTTCACGCATCCTAATCTAATTGTTGCCCAGTCAAAAAATCTGCGAGTCGGAGTGTCTCCACAAGGAAGTACAAGACTCCGCGGCTTTGCGGAGAATCTAAAGCGGTTGCGAGCCAGTCTGAAGGGCAAAAATATGAGAACAAGACGTTTACTTTCGGCAGCGATTTTGACCTGCGCATCGGTGAGTGCCGCAACGGCTCAGCAACTGGCTCCGACCGTTGCTGCGACAGCTTCCACGGAACAGCGTTTGGAGCGTCCGAGCGGATCAGCCGGGTCAGCCAACGAGACGATCGCATTGACGGTGCCGCGCGGGACCCCAGTGCAGGTTGTCTTGGATAAGGATGTGAAAATAAAGAAGGTGGGGCAACCGGTGCACGGGCGCGTGGCCGAGCCGGTGTATGCGTTCGATAAGCTGGTGGTGCCGGTGGGATCGGAGGTAGCGGGGACGATCACGGAACTGGAGGGAGTTTCCGGAGGGCGCCGCACCCTGGATGCGCTGAATGCGGAATTCACGCCGGCGCGCAAAGTGCAAATTGAGTTTAACGAGTTGAAGCTGGGTGATGGGCGCAAAATTCCGATTACGACCAGCGTGACGCCGGGATCGGGGCAAGTGATTCAATTCATTACTGCGACAGACGCAGAGAAAAAGAAGGGTGTGAAGGGAGCGGCGACCGGCAAGGCCGACCAGGCCAAGCAGCAAGCCAAGCAAGAATGGGACAACGCGATGAAGGAGGTGCACCGGCCGGGAAAAGTCGAGCGGATTAAGAAGTACGCCGTGTCGCAACTTCCAGTGCATCCCCAATACATCAATGCAGGGACAGTTTATTTTGCGGAACTGGAAAAGCCACTGGATTTTGGAACTGAACCGCTGACCGCGGAAACCGCGGCGTCAATTAATACACCTCCTCCGCCGGGAAGTTCGGTGCGGGTGCGGCTAACGACGGAACTGAGTTCGGCGACGGCGCGGAAAGGGCAGGGCGTGGAGGCGGTACTATCGCAGCCACTGTTTGATGGGCCGAAGCTAATCCTTCCGCAGGGAAGCCTGTTGAAGGGCACGGTCGTTCAAGTTCAACCAGCACGTTCGCTGAGCCGGAACGGACAATTGCGAATGGTGTTTCACGAATTGGTGCTGCCGGATGGCGTTGAAGAAAAAGTGGAGACCAGCCTGGAAGGCGTGCAGGCAGGCAAAGGGCAAGATGTGAAACTGGACGCGGAGGGCGGAGCGGAAGCGAACACGCCAAAGACGCGCTACCTGGCGACTGGAGTTTCCGTGATGCTGGCGCTCGCATCGGCGCACACCGATGCGGATGCGCGTCCGGGAGATGTGGGTGGGAGCACCGGCGCGCGGGCGGCGGGAGGGATTGGAGGATTTAAGCTGGTGGGCATGGCGATGGGGGTGTTCGTCCGCTCCCAGCCGTTGGGCATGGCGATGGGCGCATACGGCGCAAGCATGTCGGTATACTCACATTTCATCGCGCGCGGGCAGGAATTGGTGTTCCCGAGGAACACTGCAATGCAAATTGCGATTGGCACGCGTCCGACTCCAACGCCAGGAGCTCAGTGACAGCTACCTGGCAGGGAAAATCGAACCAAACTGAGACGTTCCGCCTAAAAGTGATTCTCTCGGACTAGATTTACTTAACCGATTAAGCTTCGATTTAATCTCACTATGATGCGAGCTTCGAGGCTTCGTGCATTGCTGGTCGTGATGGGGTTGGCGGCGCTGGGATATTACGGCGCCCGGTTGATTTGGCGGGGCTTCAGCACCGCGGACCGGCCATCCTATTTGGAACGGACACTAGCACGCGCGGCACGCAATTTGGCGATCCCACGAAAAGCCCGCCTGGAAGAAAATCCCTTTAAAGCAACCCCGGATGTACTGAAAGAAGCGAGAGAGGGCTTCGTGAACCGGTGCTCCGTGTGTCACGGAGTCGATGGCACGGGACGTACGGACGTAGGCCAAAACCTATACCCAAAAGTGCCGGATTTACGAGCCACGGAGACGCAGCGGCTTACGGACGGAGAAATTCGCTACATCATTCGAAACGGTGTGCGGCTGACTGGCATGCCCGGGTGGGCACGGCCGCATGATGAACAGAGCGATGATAGTTGGAAATTGGTGGTGTACATCCGCAGCTTGCAGGGTCTGACCCGCGAAGAGCAGTCGCAACAATTTTCGACCATTGATTCGGCACGCTACGTGGGATCGGTGCAATGCGAAAAGTGCCATCGCGAAATCTACGAGCGCTGGCGAAAAACGCCGATGGCGAATGTGGTGCGCGATCCGCGCGAACATCCCGAAGCGATCATTCCCGATTTGACGACCGACCTGATTGCACATTTCACAAAAGAGGATGTCGCGTTTGTGTATGGCAGCATCTGGAAGCAACGCTACTTCACGAAAATTGGCGACGATTATTTCCCGGAGCCGGCGCAGTGGGACGTCAAGAATCGGGTATGGCGACCATATTTCGTGGCGAATGGAACGGACTGGTGGGCGCCGCTTTATCCGCCGGACAACATGCAGCGGCCGACAGGGCCGACCTGCGATGGCTGCCATTCGGTCGATTACAACATACACACCAGGCAGGTGGCAGAGTGGAATGTGGGCTGCGAGAAGTGCCATGGGCCAGGCAGCGAGCATGTGACGCATCCAACACGCGGAAACATTTTGAATCCGTCCCGCATGGACTATGTGCCGGCCAACGATTCTTGCATTCAGTGTCATTCACAGGGGCGGCCGCTGACCAATCCTATCGAAGGAAAATATTTCGATTGGCCGGTGGGGTATCGCGTGGGATTAAAGTTGCGCGACTTCTGGCAACTGGAGGAGCACACGCTGGGAGAAACGACGTTTACACATTACCCGGATGGCAGCGCGCATAAGAATCGGATGCAGGGAAATGATTTTGTGCAGAGTGTGATGTACCGGCGAGGCGTCACCTGCGCGAGCTGCCATGATGTGCACGGAACCGAGAATTACGCGCAGTTGCGGAAACCCGGAGATGCGATTTGCCTGGATTGCCACGGACCGCAGTCCGTGAATGGGCCGCGCACCGGAACGATTGAGGAACATACCCACCATTTGAAGGGATCGACGGGCAGCAGTTGCATCGCGTGTCACATGCCCAAGACCGCGACGGAGATTGCAGACGTGAAAGTGCGCTCGCATACGTTTGCGTTTGTTACACCGGAGATGACGGACAAATACAAGATTCCAAATCCCTGCACGACGTGCCACGCAGATAAGACCACGGCGTGGGCAGCGGAAGTGATGCGGCACTGGCCAGAGCGGTCGCCATGGAGACTGGAGTGATGGTTAAAATGCGCCGAATTCACTCATCACCGATTAGCCTCCTCAATCCGTCATTCCGGCCGGAGTGCTGACGCCTTATGCCAGCACGTAGCGGAGCGATCCCTCTCCGATCTCGGCCGCCCACAGCTGCAAATCAAACCAGAGATAACGGCAAAAAAAGAAGGCCGCCTTGGAAGGCGGCCTTTCGTGACGCATTGCGTTTTGGTGAATTAGCAGTAGCTGCACGCTTCGTCGCCAGACATGTTGCCACTCATACCGTCCTTCATGCGACGTAGACGGTGGCCGAGGCGCTCCGCGAGTTGGTGACGGGCGCGCCACAGGCGAGCCTTAAGGGTATTCTCAGTGACGCCGAGTTTCTTGGCTGCTTCGCCAGTGGAATAGCCTTCCACTTCGCGCAGGACAAACGCGGTGCGAAGAAGCGGCGAGAGTTCATCGAGATTTTCGTTGATGATCTCGCGGATCTCCGTGCCCACGTAGACCTGCTCGGGATTCGGGCCATCGTCGGCAAAACGCTCGGAGGCCGGAATATCGTCCTCATTGAGAGTCTCGTCGAGCGAAAGCGCGGGCCGAGCCTTGGCGCTGCGGCGCTTCATTAAAGCGGCATTAATCACGATGCGCGTGAGCCAGGTGGAAAACTGCGAGCGGCCTTCAAAGCGCTTCAAGTTCCGGTACGCCGAAAGCAGTCCATCCTGCAAAGCATCTTCCGCATCTTCGGCATTGCCGAGGACGCGAAGTGCGGTTTGAAAGAGCGGGCGCTGGTAGCGACGAAATAAGGTTTCGATCGCCTGGGCGTCTCCCCGTTGACCCGCTCGAATCAGCTTCTGCTCAGTGGCTTTCTGATCACTGAGTTGTGTAGCGGTTGTTGCAATCGCTTGCGTAGCCATTTGCTCCCCCATGTATCCTCAACTAGAGTCACGAAACCCGGAAAAGTTACAAAGCTCGTTAATGTACTGGTACGTCCCCCCGCTGGCCCTTGGGCCTCTTCAACGTCAGCATGATTGGAATAACCAGGAAAAAGACGACGCCCAGCATTTTGAAATTGTCGAGAAAGGCCAGCATGGCTGCCTGCTTTTGGACGATGCCATAGATCATTCCGTAAGCACGGCTGGTGGCATCGGTGGTGCTGGAGCCGCCGGAAACAAAAACGGTGGTGAAACCGGTCAGGTTGTTACGAAAGGCGGCGTTCATATTGTTGATGTGGTCCATGAGCTGCGCCATATGGAATTGAGTGCGGCGCTCGAGCATGGTGGTAACCGTGGCAATGCCCACGCTGGCACCGATGTTGCGAGCAAGATTGATGATGCCGGTGCCCATGTTCGTTTTTTCCTTGGGCACAAAGGCAAAGGCGGCGACGTTGATCGGGATAAAGAGAAACGCCAGGCCAAAGCTCTGCAGCATGCGGCCATAGACGGCGTGTTTGTAATCGAGGTTTAAGTTCCAACCGGCCATGACGAATAAAGCAAGCGCGGAAACGGTGCAGCCGAAGGTGATGAGAATACGGGCGTCCAATTTAGATACGAGAACACCCACTACCGGCATCATGCACATGATGACCGCACCACCCGGCGAAAGAGCGAGACCAGCCATTTCCGCGGAGTAGCCCAAAAGTTGCTGGAGCAACTGCGGAATTAACACGGTGCTTGAATAAAGCACAAAGCCCAGAAAAAACATCGCCGTGGTGGCAATAGCGAAGTTGCGATCTTTCAGCATTTTCAAATCGACTACCGGATGCTTCTCACGGAGTTCCCAGATAATTCCCGCGACTATTCCGATGACCATCAGAACGGCGAAGACGCGAATGAAGTTGGAAGAGAGCCAATCTTCACGCTGGCCCTTGTCGAGAATGATCTGCATGCTCCCGAGGCCGAGACTAATCAGCCCGATGCCGATGTAGTCGATGCGGAAGCCTTCTTTGAGGCTGCTGCGCTTCATGTACGGCGGATCGGACACGAGAAAGTAGGTGAGAATTAAAGAAATGATGCCGACAGGAATGTTGATGTAGAAAATCCAGCGCCACGAAAAATTGTCGGTGATGTAGCCGCCAAGCCACGGGCCAATGGTGGGCGCTACGACCACGGCAATACCATAGACCGCGAAGGCCATGCCGCGTTTCGCGAGAGGGAATGTGTCGTTGAGGATAGCTTGTTCGCTGGGCTGCAAGCCGCCGCCGCCAACACCTTGCAGAATGCGAAAGAAAACCAACATGCCGAGGCTGGGCGCGAGACCGCAGAGAAATGAGCTGATTGTGAAGATCGCCACACAACCCATATAGAAACGTTTGCGGCCGATAATCGAAGAAAACCAGCCGGACAGCGGCAGAACGATGGCGTTGGAAACCAGATAGGACGTAAGCACCCAGGTGGACTCGTCCTGGCCAGCCGAAAGATTTCCGGCAATGTGCGGCAAAGACACATTGGCGATGGAGGTGTCCAAAACTTCCATGAACGTGGCGAGCGTGACGGTAACCGCGATCACCCAGGGGTTGATCGAGCCGTCTGGCATCCGCAACTTCGATATGAGCCTCTCTGGCATGCGTGTCCGTGTCTCGCTAGTCCTTGTTACTGGGTTATGACTGTTACATCCACGTTCATCCCGGGGCGCAGTATTGCAACGTCCGCAGGAATGGGATCGAGAATAATTTTTACCGGGATACGCTGAACAATCTTTACGTAGTTTCCGGTAGCATTTTCCGGCGGAAGCAAGCTAATGACCGCACCCGTAGCGCCGGAAATGGAATCGAGGTGGCCGGTGAACGTCTTACCGTAGGTATCGCTCGTTACATACGCCTTCTGCCCCGCGCGCATATTCCGAAGTTGCGTTTCTTTGAAATTGGCAGTGACCCAGACGTCTTGCAGAGGTACGACGACCATCAGCCCTTGGCCTTGCTGGATGATCTGGCCGACTTCTACTTGTTTGTGAGTGACCACGCCATCGACGGGCGCGATGATATTGCAATAGCTGAGATTGAGTTCCGCGGCGGCCAGAGCGGCGCGGGCTTGATCCACTTTGGCCAGTTTGCCCTGTTCGTCTGCGGAACGCATCGCGACGCGCTTGAGATCAGCGTGTGCGCTGACAACGCCAGCTTCAGCTTGATCGACACGCGCTTTTGCGGCTTCTAACTGTGCCCGGGAAACATCGACGTTGCGCTTGGCTTGATCCAATCGCTGTTCGTCGGCAACGAGAGCACTGGCGGTGGCATCGGCATTGGCTTTCGCAGCGTCGTATTGCTGCTTTGAAATCTCACCCTTCTGCACCAAGGGCAAATAGCGAGCGAGATCGGCCTTAGCGAGTTCGGCGTTGGCGCGGCTCTTTTCGACGTTGGCTTGAGCGTACGCCAGATCCGCAGTCTGGGCTTGTTCGTAGGCGGATTGGGCCCGCATCAGATCAGCTTTCGATCCAGCTAATTGGGCGTTGGCGCTGGTCGTATCGCTGGCTGCGGATTCACTGGTTCGTGGAACGTCCACACCGGCGGAACGCGCTTCACTTTCCGCAAGGGCGAGCGCGGCTTTGGCCTGGTCGGCGGCGGATTGATAATCGGCGGCATCAATTTGCACCAAAACATCGCCGGCTTTGACCGGCTGATTGTCTTTGACCAGAACCTTGGCGACGCGGCCATAAATTTTGGCGGCGATGGGCGTGATGTGCGCATCGACCTGCGCGTCATCGGTAGTTTCGCGATTATGAAAATAAAGATAGAGGCCAACGATGGCAGCGAGCAGAACGACGGCGCCAATGATCAGACGAGCGCGTATCTTGGGGCTGAGAAAGCCTCCGCTCGAGGAAAGGTCGAGCTTCTGTGTTTCCGGCTTGGAAGTCCGCAGATTCGCCGCGTTTTCGAGCCCTACTTCGATTTCAACACTCATTGGTCCAGGTCCTCACTTCGCGTAGGTCTTTTCCATCTGTCCAATGGCACGCGCGAAGTCGGCTCGTGCCTGATTAAACCGGTAAAGGGCTGCAATCTGGTTGTCGTTGGCGCGCGAAAGTGAATCCTGCGCCGAAATCACTTCAATATTGTTGGCAACGCCGGCGCGGAAACGGTCGCCGGCCTGATCCACTTCCTGTTT
The DNA here is from genome assembly GCA_036491775.1 of Candidatus Acidiferrum sp. Classification (GTDB taxonomy): domain Bacteria; phylum Acidobacteriota; class Terriglobia; order Acidiferrales; family UBA7541; genus Acidiferrum. The sequence continues at coordinate 1,984 of DASXBH010000179.1, read as the reverse complement.
GGCCAACTGAATCCCGAGGTTGGCAACTTGCACTTCGCTGCGAGCCGACTGCAGATTGAGCAAAGACGTTTTCACATCAAGAGCGATCTGGTTGCGAAGGTCGATCTTCTGCTGCTGAACTTTCTGTATTTCAAGTCCGGCGCGAACGACTTCAGCCTTGATCCGGCCGCCGGTGAAGATGGGCATGTTCAACGAGCCTTCGTACATGTACGTGGGAATGCCAGTATTGATGGCCGAGCCGAGATAGTCCCAGTTGCCGTCGAAGCGCACAGAAGGTAGACGAGAATACTCGATGGACTGTTTCTCGTACTTGGCGAATTTTTCTTGAGCTTGCAGTTGCTTCCATTCGGGCCGATCGGCCACCGCGAGATCGATGCTGGCTTCCACGTCGGGCTGCGGCGTTTCAAAATAGCTGAGCGAGTCGGCAAGGGCGATTTTCTGATGCGGGTCGATATTGAGAAGCTTGCTCAGCCCGAAGAGGGAAGAGTCGCGTTGATTTTCCGCTTCGATCAGTCGCTGCTTTTCATTTTGCAGTTCGACATTGGCGCGCAGCGTGTCGATGCCCGTGCCGACTCCTTCTTTTTGCAGATCGGCGGCTTGATCGTAGAGCGCCTGGGCGAGCTCAACGCGCGAGCGAGAAGCTTCGACGTTGGCTACATCACTCAGCGTCCCGATGTATTGCGAGACCACGAGAAGAATGACTTGCTCGCGAGTGGAGAGGCTGCCGGCCTTGGCGGCGTCCACGGAACTGCGAGACGCTTGATATTCCTTCCAGAGAGAGAAATCAAAGATCGGCGTGCTGAAGGATGGCCCGGCGGAGAAAATTTGATACGGGCCAAGGTGTTGCGGCAGGCCGGGAAGTCTCTGTCCACCGAACTGCGCTTGAATGTTCACGCGATTGTTGGAATCTGCGACGCGCAGGTTCGCTTGAGGCAGCAGGTTGGAGAGACTGACGTTGCGATCCTGGACACTCTCAGCGGCATTGAGTATGCCGATCAGTTGCGTCGGATTCTGTTTGACCGCGAGCACCACGGCTTGTTCCAGACTGAGGCGTATCACGTCGCCACTCGGTGCGGTCTGCTGCGCAGGCCGTGCCGACTCGTACCGAGTTGCGGGGGCTGACGCCGCAGGCCCTTGAGCGCGGACGAATTGAGCTGAACCAAAGAGGCCTAGGAAAAAAAGATAGAAAATGATGTTGGAGGGCTTCTTAGTGGATCCCTTCTCTTTTTCATTACTTTCGGAACTGCGGCCTTTGCTGCCGACGATTTCGCGTACGATGGCCTGATTGAGGCAGCCCTCGGCGACGAGGGCCGCACCTTGCTGGTGCATTTCTTTGAGAAGGACCTTTCCGGCGTTGTCGATGAAGCTTGCGCCACACAGATTGACGTGAAACTTGGGCTTCGGCGTGGCGGTGGACAGTTCCCGCCAGCACTGCTCAAGCGTTTGGACGGCGGCACCCACCAGGCGTCCTTCGACGCTCAGGATGATCCTGCCGCGTTTGTTCTCTGTGGTGATTCGAAACATATTTAGACTTAGACTGACACCCGCAGCAAAGAGCTGCACATCTCGGTCCAGAAGTGTTACAGAGCGATTAACATTTAAGCTTTGCTTTTTCATTATCTTACCAATAACTCTCTCCGATTCTCATCAGAAATGTGGACCTTATTTGGGCATTTGTCCATAAAATACCACCTTAGCTAATGCCCATATATCGCCAGCCCTGCGTTAGCGTCACTTGGCACCTCTGAAGGTAGATACGAACGTGAGCGCGGGAAATAACATTAAAATTTTGCTGAACACTGTTAAGTATTCGCGGAAAAAATTTTCCCTAGACGCCCTACGCGGCGCCTGCGACCAGAGTGTTCACGACCGAATGGATGAGTTGATCGCGCTCTACGAATGGAAAGCCCTTGTCGCAAGTGATCAGAATGGAGGTTACGCCGTGAACGCCTGCCCACAGAGTCTGGCTGATCGTCTCGGGATC
>DASXBH010000178.1:0-11767 GCA_036491775.1 Candidatus Acidiferrum sp. | reverse complement strand
CCGCGAATAGCGATATTTTCCGCAAGGTTGAGGGCCAGTGCCGTTTTTCCTTGCGACGGACGAGCGGCCAGAATGATCAGTTCGGAAGGCTGCAAGCCGGAAAGAAGCTTGTCGAGTTCACCGTAACCGGTAGAAATGCCGGTGACACTTTTACCTTCGCGGAAGATTTTCTCGAGGCGTTCGAAATTGTCGCGAACGATGTCTTTAACGGAGATGAGGCCGGCTTTGACGCGATCTTCGGCGAGGGCAAAGATTTTGGATTCGGCATCGTCGAGAATGGAGTCGGCGCCCTCTTCACCATCGAGAGCGTTCTGTTGGATGCGGTTTGCGGCGTGCACCAGATTGCGGAGCATCGCTTTTTCTTTGACGATGCGGGCGTAGTGTTCGACGTTGGAGACACGAGGCACGCCATCGGCCAGCGAAGCGAGATAAGCAGCGCCCCCAGAAGCTTCCAGTTCGCCGCGACGATGCAGTTCATCGCTAAGGGTGACGAGATCGATGGGCTGCTGGGCCTCGCCAAGCGCGACCATCTGATTGAAAACGTTACGATGTTGCAGCAGGAAAAAATCGTCGGCCTTCAGCGCTTCGATAGCGGTGTTGAGGGCGTTGTTGTCCAGCAGAATGGCGCCGAGGATGGAACGCTCGGCATCGAGGTTGCTGGGAAGGGGCCGTTCGAGAGTGGTGTCAGCAGGCATGGCAAGACAGGAAACGAGCTGCGACTATTCGCCTTTTCTTCGCTTAGTATGGCACCGGCTATTTCGCAAGGCAAGTGCAGAATTTCTCGGCGTGATTCCCTGCGCCGACGATGTATTGGATTGTGCGGCGCGAAATGGTGCGCGTCAATTGGTGAACTTTATGCGCCTGTGAATCGCGAAGGAAAACGTGGAAAAGTTTTTGCAGAAAAATGCCCAAAGAAAAATTGAAGCGCTTCGTTTGCTGACCTTAGGAAAATAAAAACGGAGCACGTGGAATCGTGCTCCGCTGGAGAGAACAATTTAGTTGCGAAGTGACTCAGCCTTCTTTGTCGACGGTGACTTTGATTTCGGAAGTTACGTCGCGGAAGACTTTGATGTTGACCGGGAATTCGCCAAGGGTTTTCAAAGGATCGGCGAGTTGGATCTGACGCTTGTCGATTTCGAAGCCCTGGGCCTTGAGACCGTCGGCAATATCGCCGGTAGTGACGGAACCAAACATCTGGTCGTTCTCGCCAGTCTTGCGATGGAACTTCAGCGAGACACCGCGGAGTAACTCGGCCTGCTTTTGAGCAGCTTCGAGTTCCGTAGCAGTCTTTTTCGCCAGCGATCCGCGAATACGCTCGAGCGCCTTCATATTGCCGGCCGTGGCTTCGATGGCCAACTTGTGCGGCAACAGAAAATTGCGAGCGTAGCCGGTCTTGACGGTGACCACGTCACCGCGGTGACCGAGCTTATCGACATCTTCTTGAAGAATGATCTGCATAACAATCTCCTATTTCTCTTTGCAAACTTTTAGCGCGAAGAAGGAGGGATTCCTCGCTTCGCGGACTCCGTCCGGAATGACGAGTGATCGTCATTCAAACGCCACACTTAGGCCTTAGGGGCTTCAACGGCGCGAGGCGCCAAGGTTCCCGCGGCGCTGCCGGCAAACGGCAACAGCGCGATGTTGCGAGCACGCTTGATGGCGACGCCGAGCCAGCGCTGATGGCGCGAGCACACGCCGGTCATGCGCCGAGGCAGAATCTTGCCGCGCTCCTGCACGAACTGCGAAAGAATGTCAGCGCGTTTGTAGTCGATGAAATCCATCTTCTCGACACAAAACTTGCAGACCTTCTTTTTACGGAAATACTGACGCTTGCCGCGACGAGGTCCGCCGGGACCGCCGCCAGGACCACCGGGGCCGCCACCTTCACGACGTCCACCGCCACCACCCATGCCACCTTCGCGACGACCACCGCCGCCACCGGGGGCGCCTTCACGACGTCCACCCCCGCCGCCATGACCGCCACCGTGACCTTCGCCACTGGGGCGAGGTGCGGACGGCGGCGCCGATGGAGCCGCGGACGCTGGCGCTGCCGGAGCCGCAGGGGCTGCTGGCACGTGAGCTTGCGAATCTTTTTGTTCCTCTGCCATAACTTCCTACCTTTCGAATTCGCTCCGGGCCTTTGCAACGGAGCGTGACAACTCAGACTTAAATCCGCGAAGCGGGCGCAAGTGGCGCGAGCACGCGGGAAATTCTGCGAAACGCCGGTCAGCTAGCCGCGGCAGTTTGTTCCGCGGGCGGAGTGGTGGCGCGACGCGGACGACGAGCAGCGCGCTGTTCACGCTTGTGCGTGAGTTTCTTCTGGCGCTTGAGATCTTCGTCGAGGCGCACGGTCTGATACTTGATGACCGAGTCCAGCACACCCAAGCGACGTTCGAGTTCGTGAACCAGCTCCGGGCTGGCAGTGCGAATCTGCATGTAGGTGTACATGCCTTCGCGATGCTTCATGACCTTGTAGGCCAGCTTGCGCGTGCCCCAGTTTTCGGTCTTCTCGATCTTGGCGTTCTTCTCGGCACAAGCGTGCTCGATCGTGGTGAGGACTTTTTTAATGTCCTCCTCGGGTGTGGCCGGACGCGCGATAAAAATTAAGTCGTACAAACGCTCTTCCATGATGACCTCTTTTCTTCCTGTTCCGGGCGCAAATCCCGGGAAATTCGTTTACTTCTCTTCCGGCGGCGGTGACAAGCGCCGGTTGAACTTATTCATCGCGGCGGCAATGCTTTGACTCAAAATCATCTCCACCGCATCGCCCGCTGTCGCCACCATCTCTGCCGCTACTTCCAGTTCCGCCTTCTTCATCGGCCGCAGAACGTAGGCCGCAAGATCGGCGACCGGATGATCTGGACCACAACCCAACCGCAACCTGGCAAATTCCTGAGTGCCGACGGCGCTGGTTACCGACTTCGCGCCATTGTGCGTCCCCGGACTGCCGCGCTCGCCGATACGAATCATGCCCCAGGGAAGATCACGCTCGTCAAACATGACCAACAGATCTTCGGGCCCGAGTTCGTAGCGCTCGAGCAAATCGCGAACCGACACGCCGCTGAGATTCATGTACGTCAGCGGCTTGGCGAGAATAACGTCTTCCCCCGCCACTTTTCCCAGGCCAACGAGCGCTTTGCCTTCGGGGCGCTCTACGCGGATAGACGAACGATTCGCCAGTTCGTCGACCGCGAGAAAACCAAGGTTATGCGGCGACCACTGATATTCCGGGCCAGGATTGCCAAGGCCAACAATGAGCCGCATGACGTGGTGTGCGAGGCAGGCGAAAAAGAATTACTTCTTCTTTTCCGTCTTCTCGGGCTTTTCGCCAGCTTCGGCGCCTTCCTCGCCTTCGACTTCCTTCTTGCCCTTCTTGATAACCTCGGGCTCCGCCGGAGTCGTCGGGCCAGCCACAGCTTCGGCAGGCTTTTCTTCCTCGACACGGAGAGCAACCACGTGAGCAAGTACGGTCACAGGGTCGGTGAGAAGCTTCAACTTGGTCTTATCCAAGGGCAGATCGCCGGCGCGCAAGCTCTGGTTCAGAGCGAGACCGCTGATGTCGACCTTGAATTCCGTCGGGATGTCCGAAGGCAAGCATTCGACTTCCACTTCGCGAGTGACCAGTTCGAACACACCGCCCTGGACCTTGACGCCGGAGGGCTCGCCAAAGGTGTGCACAGGAACCTTGACCTTCATGCGAACGTCCATGGCCACGCGAATGAGATCGACGTGAAGCAGACGGCCGCTAACTGGGTCAACCTGCCAATCCTTGACGATGACCGGTTCGTGCGCCCCGCCCAAGTCCACCTGGAACAAAGTGTTGTGACCGGATTCTGAGCGCAGAATCGCGGTGACCTGCTTGGTGTTTACGGCCAGGGAAATCGCTTTACCCTTTCCGCCATATAGAGTAGCCGGCACTTTCCCGGCGACGCGCATGCGGCGCGCCTCGTTTTTGCCCCGAGTTTCGCGGGGCGCCCCTTCAACAATGATCTGAGCCATAGCTTCTTTCCTTCCGTGTCTCTTCCAGCGTTAATTACGCCGGATAAACCTAAATAAACAACTCGCTGATCGATGTTTCTTCGTGAATGGAACGAATGCCGCGAGCGAGCAGAGGCGCGACACTCAAAATTTTCACCTTGGGCACTTTCAAGGCCGCTTCGGAGAGTGGAACCGAGTCCGTGGCCACGACTTCGGTGATGCGCGAATGTTCGATGCGCTCCAAAGCCGGGCCGGAAAAAATCGCGTGAGTGCAGGCGGCAAAAACTTGCGTGGCGCCCTCGCGGATCAAGGCATCGGCGGTTTTGACCAGGGTGCCGGCGGTATCGATGATGTCGTCGACGATGAGCGTGCTGCGGCCGCGAACATCGCCGATGAGGTTCATCACTTCGGTTACGTCGAGATCTACGCGGCGCTTATCAACGATGGCCAGCGGTGCGTCGAGTTTCTTAGCAAAGGCGCGGGCGCGTTCCACACCGCCTGCGTCTGGCGATACGACAGTCAGGTTAGGCAGCTTCATGTGGCGGAAGTAGTCCACCAGCACCGGCGAGCCGTAAAGGTGATCGACTGGCACGTCGAAATAGCCCTGAATCTGAGGCGCATGCAGGTCCAGCGTGAGTGCGCGGCTGGCGCCAGCGGTTTCCAGCAAGTCGGCCACTAGCTTGGCTGAGATTGGGACGCGCGGCTTATCCTTGCGATCCTGGCGCGCGTAGCAATAATACGGCAGCACGGCGGTGATTCGCCATGCGGAAGCGCGTTTGAAAGCATCGATCATGAGCAAAAGTTCGAGCAGGTTGTTGTCCACCGGGTAGCTGCACGGCTGCACAACAAAAACATCGGCACCGCGGACATTTTCCAAAATCTGAAAATAAATTTCGCCGTCGCTGAAACGGCCGAGCAGCGCTTTGCCCAGCGGCACATCCAAATGGTGGCAGATGGCCGAAGCCAAAGCTGGATGCGACGTTCCGGTAAATATTTTGAAACGCTCGTCGTTCACACGCGCTCGCTTGCGTCACCGCTCTGCGATGACCACTGTGAGAATCTGTAAAAAAAGAGGAATCAGACGGAAAGACGCCGTGGTTCAGACGATGAGCGCGTGTCTAGTTAAGCGCGCGTACCTGTTACGCGAGATTGTCTCGCAAACAAAGGCCTGATCGTGCGGAAATCCAACAGCGGCTCGACGCGCCTTTGCTGGGCTCGGGAATATTCCAAACACCGCCGAACCGCTACCAGCCAGCAAGGCCTCTGACGCCCCTCTCTGAAGCAGCGCCCGCTTTATGTCACCAAGACGGGGATGACGCTGGAAGACCGCCTGTTCGAAGTCATTCGAGAGGCATTCTCCCTGCGTGCTCCAGCACAGAGCACAGAACTCATACAGTTTATGGGCCTTGTCGGAATTTGTCAACGAAGTGAGATCGGGGGCTTGCAGCCAGCGGTAGGCATCGGGCGTGGGGACGTGGATATCGTGGGGCGAAATGATTAACACGGAGCGCTTCGGGATCTCGGGCAGTGGGTAGATTTCTTCACCCTTGCCGATGCCCAGGGCGCGGCCACCGAAAAGGAAGAAGGGTACGTCGGCGCCGAGAGACGCAGCGATTTCGATCAGGCGCGGCTTGGAGACCTTTTTACGGGTCAGCTGCAGATAGCCCAGGAGAGCGGCGGCGGCATCGCTGGAGCCGCCACCAAGGCCTCGGCCCGCGGGAATGTTCTTCTGCAGGGTGAGCTCGACGCCGGAGGTCAATTTGAGTTCACTACGAAGCGCATCGACGGCGCGGTAGACCAGATTTTTTTCGACAGCTTCCTGAGACAATGCCGGGTTGCCCTGAATGGTAAGGGAGATTTCAGGCTTACGATTGGCGCGCAGGGTTAGCGTGTCGTGCAGCGAAACGGTGTGAAAAATAGTGCGCAGCTCGTGAAAGCCATCGGCACGCTTGCCAAGGACATCGAGGCGCAAATTAACTTTGGCGTACGCAGGAATTCGGACTTCGTGCATGGGCTGGTATCGTCTCGAAAATAGTGGAGCCAGGTTATCGGAAATCAGGCGCTAGCGCGAAAGAAAGTAAAGATGCCATGCCTGTATCAAGTTTAGTGCTTCGAAAAATCGAACTGATCTACTCGGGCTTGATGTCGGGAGAAGTCGATTTCTGCGCTACCCGATGCTTGACCTGGTTCAGCTTCTTCTCGACTTCGGCCACTCTATCACTTTCCAAGTCGCCCGGAAGGGTGCGGCGCCATTCGGAGAGCGATTTCTCCCATTCCGCGGCGGCTAGATCCATGCGGCCCTGCTTGGCGTATACATCGCCCAAGTGGGAACGAATGGTCGGATCGTGGGATTCGCGTTCAACAGCCTTGCGCAACGTGGTTTCGGCCTGATCCGTTTTATTCTGCTTGTAATAAACCCAGCCGAGACTATCGAGATACGCGCCGTTGAAAGGCTCCTGGTCAAGCGCGCGCTGCACGAAGTCTTGGGCTTCGTCGAGGCGGATACCGCGATCAGCCAGCATGTAGCCGTAATAATTAAGAACGATAGCGTTCTTGGGATTAACGGTTAGAACTTTCTTGAATTGTTCTTCGGCTTTGTCGAATTGCTTTTGCCGCTCATAAATTGCGCCGAGCAAGAGCCACGCCGTTTCGTTTTCGCGAGGATCGCCGGGAAGCGCCTCAGCTTTGTGCGCCGCGTCTTCGGCTTCCTTGTAGCGGTGGCCGCGCTCGTAAATTTGCGCAAGATTCAGCAGGGTTTCGCGATCCGTAGCGCCATCCTTGGAGTTGAGCTGAAGCACTTTGATGGCTTCATCGGTCTGCTGATTTTCCGCGAGAAGCAGCGCCTGGCTCTGGCGAATGGAGGGATCGGTTGGATACTTGGCAAGAGCTTCGCGGCCGACCTGCAAAGCCTTGGGCAAGTCCTTGGCCATGCGGTAAGTGTCCATCTGCAAAAGGCGTGCCCTATGATCCTCTTCCTCGCCAAGGTGGCCCAGTTCCTGAAAGGTGTAAATCGCGGCCTGATAATTTTGCGTGTCGCGATACAGCATGCCGAGCTGTTGGTAAAGAATGGCCAGCGAGCGGCGGCGCGATGGCAGAACGTTGGACTGCGATTTGATGTCGGTGACCGCATCGGACAATACGCGAATCGCGTCGTCGTAGCGGCCCTGCGACTGGTAAATCATGGCCTCGTTGTAGCGGACTTCCAAGCTGCCGGGCGCATATTGGCGCGCTTTGACGAGATTTTCTTCGGCCTTATCGAGTTGATGGAGTTCGCGATAGATCTGCGCGATGCGCAAGTAATTGTCCGCTTCGTCGGGCATCAGGTCGACTAGCTTCTGATAGACGCCAAGCGCGTCGGAATATTTTTCTTCAGAGAGTAGCGTCTGGCCCAATCCGCGCAGGTGATTCAACTCGGATGGATCGAGATCGACGGCCTTGCGATACGCCGCTTCCGCCTTGGGAAAATCATGAGTCTGGGTGTAGGCATCGCCCAGCAGGTCATACATCGAAGCTGACGGAGTGCGCGCGGTCATACCTTCGAGGAGCGCGATGGCGTCTTCCGCTTTGTTCTGATCGAGAAGAAGCTGGGTCAACTGTTCGACGGCCGCATCGTTTTCCGGATCATCTTTCAACATCGCGCGCAAAACTTGTTCAGCCTTTTCGGGCTGATTGTGCAGGCGATACAGGCGCGCCAGCCACAGAGAAGCTTCTTGATCGGTAGGATCGAGGCGATGTACTTCGCTGTATTCGGCGATGGCTTTGCCTACCGCTTCGGTCTGCACGCCAGCGCCGTTGATATCGCCCAAGCTGCGCAGGTAGATGCGCGCGAGCAGGCGATGCGTGGGCAAATCGTTGGGATCCCGCTTCAGAATTTCGTTGGCTTCGACGATGGCGTCGTGCTGGCGCTGCGCCTTCCAATACATTTCGGCCAGGCGCTCGCCGATGATCGGCGATTGCGGATCGATGGCGTAAGCCTTTTTGTAGGCTTCAATGGCGCGCGAGGCCAGTTCGCTTTGGCTGGTTTGCTCGTACTGGAGTTCATATAGATGGCCCAGAGCGAAATTGTAATAGGCGTCGGCGCGAAGCGAGGGCTTGTCTGACTTAACGGGGGCCGTGGCCGGGGATGTTTGCGCCAGAGAGGGCAAAACAAAAAAGGGAATGCAGATGATGGCAAGAATCAGACGATTTTTCTTCATAAAAGTCCAGAGTTAGAGAGTATCCCATGCGGGGGAAACGCGGTCAAAAGCGAAAAGCGGGGCGTTTCAAGGACCGGCAAGAGCACAGAGTTAGGATGCGAGGAGTCGGAAAAGGGTTCCAGAAAGAAGTTGACAGCTACCGTATTTCTGCAATAATCGAATTATGAAGAAAATTGATCCGCTTCTGGTTACTCGCAGTGCTGACCGCTTTTCAGCGCTGGGCGCCGAGCCACGATTGCAGATCGTGCGGCTGTTGCTCTCGGCTCATCCGACTGGAATGGTAGCGGGCGAACTACAAGACGAGTTAGGAATACCGGCTTCCACGCTGTCGCACCATTTGGAAAAGTTGCGGCAGGTGGAACTGGTGACGGTGCGGCGCACCGGAACATTTTTGTGGTACGCGGCGAACACCGACGCGCTGCGCGAAGTATTGGGCTTTTTGTATGACGAATGCTGCACGAGGAATCGCGCGGTGCCCGCCGAATCGATTGTGCAGATTTCCAAGGAGAGGTCATGAGCGAGCAAAATTTGCAGGAAGTGGTGAAAGAGAAATATGGAGCGGCGGCGAAACAGGTGGCGGCCGGCAAAACGGCGTGTTGCGGCGGAGGAGCGGAACTGAGCGGGTGCGACCCGATCACGCGGAATCTGTATGACGCGGCAGAAAAAGGATCGCTGCCGGGAGATGCGGTAGCGGCTTCGCTGGGCTGCGGTAATCCGACGGCACTGGCGCAGCTCAGGCCGGGTGAAATTGTGTTGGACTTGGGCTCGGGCGGTGGAATTGATGTGCTGCTATCGGCGAAAAGGGTTGCGCCGGGCGGCAAAGCGTATGGACTGGACATGACCGACGAGATGCTGGCGCTGGCACGGGAGAACCAAAAGAAGGCCGGCGTGGAGAACGTGGAATTCCTGAAAGGCACGATTGAAAATATCCCATTGCCCGACAACAGTGTGGACGTGATCATTTCGAATTGCGTGATTAACCTTTCTGGCGATAAGGATCGAGTGATGCGCGAAGCGTTTCGCGTACTGAAGCCGGGCGGACGATTTGCCGTTTCAGATGTGGTAGTGCGCGGCGAAGTGCCGGCGGACATTCGCAAGAGCATGGAGCTTTGGGTGGGTTGCATTGCGGGAGCGCTGCAAGAAAGCGAATACACGGAAAAATTGGGCGCTGCAGGCTTTCTTCAAGTTGATGTGGAGCCGACGCGCGTGTACCAAGTGGAAGAAGCGCGGGAATTCCTGACGGGCGCGGGACTGGACGCGGACGTAGTGGGCCCGCAAATCAAAGACAAGTTCATGAGCGCCTTTATCCGCGCGGAAAAACCTGCGGTGGCCGCGTGCGATTGCCCGCCAGGCTGCATCGACCTTCCTTGCTGCAGTTGAGCGAAGTGCGATGAGACGTCCATACAACGTATTGTTTTTGTGCACTGGGAACTCAGCACGCTCGATTCTAGCGGAGGCCATACTCAACCAGAAGGGAAAGCCCAATTTCCTGGCGTACAGCGCAGGAAGCCATCCGACGGGACGAGTAAATTCTTTCGCGCTGCGGCAAATTGAAATCGCGGGATTGCCGAGCACTGGGTTACGCAGCAAGAGCTGGGACGAATTTGCGGCGCCTGGCGCACCACGGATGGACTTTGTTTTTACCGTGTGTGACAACGCGGCAAACGAAATATGCCCAGTGTGGCCCGGGCAGCCGGTCACCGCACACTGGGGGATACCAGACCCCGCAGCGGTGGCAGGCTCAGAAGAGAAAATCAGCCGAGCGTTCCAGGAAGCATACGTGACCTTGGACCGGCGTATCGGACTGTTCTTGAACTTGCCACTCTCCAGTCTGGACCAACTGGCGATCAAAAAAGAAGTCGACCAAATAGGCGGGCGGACATGACCATTACGGCGAAAAGCGGCGCAAAACTGAAAATATTCGAACGCTATTTGAGCTTGTGGGTAGCGCTCTGCATGATTGCGGGAATTCTTCTTGGCAAGTTTTTCCCTAGTCTGGTCGCCAGCTTGCGCGGGGCGGAATTCGGAACAGGCAGCCAGATCAATCTGCCCATAGCGGTTTTCATCTGGCTGATGATTATCCCGATGATGATGAAAGTGGACTTCGGCGCCATCCGCAAAGTGGGACGGAAGCCCGCTGGCGTACTGATTACGCTTTTTGTGAACTGGATGGTCAAGCCATTCTCTATGGCGGTGATCTCGTGGTTCTTCTTTCGCCATGTATTTACGGCTTGGATCTCGCCAGCGGAAGCGAGCCAATACATCGCCGGAACGATTATTCTGGCGGCAGCTCCGTGCACCGCGATGGTCTTCGTGTGGAGTTATCTGACGGACGGCGATCCTGCGTACACCCTGGTGCAAGTTTCCCTGAATGACTTGATCATGCTGGTGCTGTTTGCTCCCATTGTGCGTTTTTTGGTGAGCGGCGCGTCGTCGCTGTCTGTGCCCTTCCAGGTGCTGTTTCTCTCCGTCGTGGCCTTCATTGTAATTCCGCTGGTGGTGGGCAGCTTGCTGCGTTTTCTTTTGGTTCGTCGCTACGGAGGAGAATGGTTCGAGAATGTCTTGCTGGCAAAATTTTCGCCGGTTACGATCTTGGCGCTCTTGGCAACCCTGATTCTGATTTTTGCATTCCAGGCAGACAACCTGACCGGCAAATCGTTGCACGTGCTGCTGATCGCGGTGCCCATTCTCTTGCAGGTGTATTTCAATTCCGCGCTGGCGTACGGGTTGATGCGTCTGTTTCATGTGGAATATCGCGTGGCGGCACCGGGGGCGCTGATCGGCGCGAGTAATTTCTTCGAACTGGCTGTGGCCACTTCCATCGCATTGTTTGGAGCTGGCTCGGGAGCAGCGTTGGCCACAGTGGTGGGCGTGTTGATCGAGGTACCGGTGATGCTATCAGTTTGTACGATGTGCAACCGCACTCGGCACTGGTTTTCGTTCAAAGCTAGTGAAGCAGCCGAGATTGGCGCCGCGGGCCGGGCGTAAATCCACAAACCTCAGTGCAGGAAGTGCCGCATGCTGGTGAAGACCATGGCCAGACCGAGTTTGTCGGCGGTGGCGATTACTTCGGGGTCCTTCACCGAGCCGCCTGGTTGAATAACCGCAGTGGCTCCCGCCTTTGCCGCTTCTTCAACACCATCCGGGAACGGAAAAAATGCGTCCGAGGCGACAACCGTGCCTTGTAGGGAGCGCTGCGCCTTCATTACCGCAATTTTTACCGAATCGACGCGGCTCATCTGGCCAGCACCGACGCCCATAGTGGCTCGATCTTTGGCAAAGACGATGGCGTTGGACTTCACGTGTTTGCAAATCTTCCATCCAAATTGCAGATCGGCGAGTTCGGCTTCGGTGGGCGCACGCTTGGTGACCACGCTCAATTCCTTCCCGGCCAGCGTGCCCAGGTCGGGTTGCTGCACCAGCATGCCTCCAAGGATGCGCTTCAATTGCAGTTCTTTGTCGTGATCCAAGCCGCCGTTGGGAAGTTGCAGGAGCCGCAGATTTTTCTTAGTAGCGAATATTTCCTGGGCGCGATCGGCAAAGCCCGGCGCCACGATGCATTCCACGAAAAGTTTCACCACCGCTTCGGCGGT
>DASXBH010000177.1:0-12540 GCA_036491775.1 Candidatus Acidiferrum sp. | reverse complement strand
TTCGAAAACGATAGCATCGCTACGCGTGGCGTCACGTTAAACCGCCGTGCCGTCTGCGCCGCGCAGATCGCGATCTCCGCCAGGTCTTCCGCACTGGGTTCGATGTTCACCGTGCAGTCCGCCAGGAAATATAGATCGCCTCGTTTCGTCACCAACGCATAGACTCCGGAAACTTTGTGCAGTCCATTCCGCGGCTTAATCACCTGCAGCGCCGGCCGAATCGTTTCCGGAAAATGTTGCGTCACGCCTCCCACCAGCGCATCCGCATCGCCTGACTCCACCATTAGCGTCCCAAAAATGTTTCGGTTCTTCTGCACCACATCACGCGCTTCCGAAAGCGTCAATCCTCGCCGCTGCCTCAGTTTGTAATACGCTGCTACATACTCCTCTCGCTTCGACCACGTCGCCGTATCAACAATTTCAAACTCGTCCATGTTTACATCCAGGTCCACCAACTTGCCACGTATCGTGCCCGCGTTGCCCAGCAAGATGGGTCGCGCGATCTTTTCTTCTACCAGGATGTGTGCCGCCCGCAGAATCTTCTCGTTGTCGCCCTCGGGAAACACCACGCGGCGTGGCGCCAGTTGTGCTTTGTGAATCATCAGCCGCATCACTTCGTGCGCTTTGCCCAGCAACTTTTCCAGCCGCTCGCGGTATTCCGCCAGATTTACCGGCTCCTGCGCCACTCCCGTTTCCATGGCCGCACGCGCCACCGCCGTTGCTTCCCACACCAGCACCCGCGGGTCAAATGGTTTCGGAATGATGTATTCCCGCCCAAACCGTATCCTGCGCACTCCATACGCATGGCACACCGAATCCGGCACATCTTCCTTTGCCAGTTCCGCTAACGCCCGCGTTGCCGCCAGCTTCATCTCTTCATTGATTGCCGTAGCCCGTACGTCCAGCGCCCCGCGAAAAATAAACGGAAATCCCAGCACGTTATTCACTTGATTCGGATAATCCGATCGGCCTGTCGCCATAATCACGTCGTCGCGCGCTGCCAGTGCCTCTTCGTAAGTCAGTTCCGGATCCGGATTCGCCATCGCAAACACGATCGGTCTCGCTGCCATCGACTTCAGCATCTCCGCTGTGAACGCGCCCTTCACCGACAAGCCCACCAGCACATCCGCGCCCCTCACCGCTTCGCTTAGCGATCGCAATTTTGTTTTCTGCGCGAACCGCGCCTTGTACACATTCATTCCTTCTCGGCGCCCCTCGTAAATTACTCCCTTCGTGTCTGCCATCAATATGTTTTCGCGTTTCACACCCAGCCGCACGTAGTGTTCCGCGCACGCAATCCCCGCCGCACCGCTTCCATTCACCACCAGCCGCACTTTTTCTATCGCCTTGCCCACGATCTCCAACGCATTCAGCAGCGCCGCTCCCGATATAATTGCCGTCCCGTGCTGGTCGTCGTGAAACACCGGAATCTTCATCGTTCGCTTGAGAGTTTCTTCAATGTAAAAACATTCCGGCGCCTTAATGTCTTCCAGGTTGATTCCCCCAAACGTCGGTTCCAATAACTGGCACACGCGGATCACTTCATCGGCATTCGTCGAGTCCACTTCCAGATCAAATACATCCACATCCGCGAACCTTTTAAACAGCACTGCTTTTCCTTCCATCACCGGTTTTCCCGCCAGCGGCCCGATCGCTCCCAGACCCAGCACCGCCGTTCCATTCGTAACCACCGCCACCAGATTTCCTCGCGCCGTATATTTGTACGCGTCATGCGGATCGGCCTGAATCGCCAGGCACGGCTCCGCCACGCCCGGCGTATATGCCATGCTCAAATCTCGCTGCGTCCGGCACGGCTTCGTCGGTGTCACTTCAATTTTTCCCGGTCGCGCGCCCAGGTGGTACGCCAGCGCGCTATTCTTCAGTGTGTTCACGGAATTTCTCCTCAGTCCCAAGCCTGCACATCACAATTTAGGCAAATTGGCTCGAAGAGACTGCCGCACGTCCCGGGCCATCAGACACACCCGCGCCCCACACACTCCCGACTCTAATCCGTTAGAAATTAGTCGTTTAGAAAAACCTGGATACTACACACAGGAAGCTTGACGACCCAAAAACGTGACCGCCGTCACGTTTGCGCCTTCCCACCCACTCCGCCTCTGTCTTCTGAGCCAACTCCCTCAACCTCAGGTCCGCACCCACGAGCGGTCCTTGGTGCCGATTATCGTTAACCAGAAGCGGACTCAAACTTAGACTTGGTCCTGCAATCGCCGTCAATCAGCGGACTACGACCTCTCCCCAGTGTCTTCGCCGGCACTGAAATAGGTGCAATCCGGGTGTTGGAATGCCAATGCGCTTACGCTGGCCTCCGGATCCATCATGTAGCCCTCGGTAAGTTGCACGCCGATTTCTTCCGGCTTCAGCAATTTCCAAATCCCGGTCTGATCTTCCAAATCGGGGCAGGCCGGATATCCGAAGCTGTAGCGCTTCCCGCGATACCGCGATGTGAATCGTTGCGCCATGGTCATCTCGGGTGGGTCTGGAAATCCCCAATCTTCGCGAATGCGCCGGTGCAGCCACTCGGCACAGGCTTCCGCCGTCTCGATCGCCAGGGCCTGCAATCCATGCGACTTGAAATAATAGCCGTCGTGCTTCGCTTTCTCCGCTCGTTCGCGCACGCCCTCACCCGCGCTCACCACGAACACCGCAACGTGGTCACGTTTGCCATCTTTCGCCGGCAATATGTAATCGCTCAGGCACAACTGGTCGCCAGTCTTCTGCCGCTTGAAGTTCCACGTGAGTTCCGGGGCGCGCGCACCCGGCGCGAACAAATGCATCGCCTCGCCTTCCGATTCCGCCTCGAAGAACTGCCACACTGCGCGCACCTTCATAAATGTCGCGGCTTCGTTCTTCACTTCTTCCATCTCGTTGAAAAGCTCCACGGCCTTCGCTTCGCGTGCCGCAAGGTGTTTCTCGAAATCGCCGCGATAGCCCATGTGCCGCCCATACAACATGAACGGATTTATGTAGCTCCACAGGTCCCGCAGGTCCGGCACCAGCCGCACTTTGCGATCCAGATATCCCACCGGCGGAATCGGCAAATCGGCGCGCACCTTCGGCGAACGCGTCACTGCCGGCTTCTCTGCCACTTTCACCGTGGTCGTCACGCTCACGCCATTGCCGGAAATCGCGTGCTCGCTCAACACCTTGGCTCGCGTCGTCGGATCCATCAGCTCATTCATCAAACGCAACCCGGTCATTGCATCTTTCGCGTAGCACACCGCTCCGCTGTAACTGGGCGCAATTTTCTGCTGCGTGAATTTCGCGCTTAATGCCGCACCCCCCACCAGCAGCGGTACGTCGATTCCCGCATCCTTCAAATCGTTCGCGGTAATCACCATCTGCTGCGCGCTCTTCACCAACAATCCGGAAAGCCCAATGGCATCCGGATGGTGCGCCTGAAATGCCTTGATCAATTCTTCCGGTGGCACCTTGATGCCCAGGTTCACCACGTCGAATCCGTTGTTCTTCAGAATGATTTCAACAAGATTCTTTCCGATGTCGTGGACGTCGCCTTTCACCGTAGCCAGTACTACTTTGCCGCGCTTGGCGGTGTCCGCCTTCTCCATGAACTGTTCCAGGTGGTTGACCGCCGCCTTCATGGCTTCCGCAGACTGGAGCACTTCGGCCACAATCAGTTCGTTGGCGTTGAACAGCCGCCCCACTTCCGCCATCCCGGTCATCAGCGGTCCGTTGATAATATCCAGCGGCGCTACGCCTTCGCCGCGCTTCCTCTCCAAATCCTCCACGAGCCCATCGCGTGTGCCCTGAATAATGTAGTTGCCCAACCGTTCGTCCAACGGTAAATCCGCCGCCTTCACCTTGTCTTTCTTCTTGGCAGTACGGAAATGTTCCGTAATTGCCGCAATGTGAAATTGGTTGATCGCCGATTTCTGTTCCTTGCTCTGCTGACGCCAATCCACCGGCACATTCTGCAGCAATTCGCGGTGCGGATAATCGGCTGGAATCTCTTTTGGCGCATGCTGAAACAGCAAATCTTCCGCGAGCCTGCGCTCGTGCTCCGGAATCGATGCGAAGCGCTCCAGTTTTTCTGTATTTACGATTGCCAGGTCCAGCCCAGCTTTTGTGCAGTAGTAGAGAAATACCGAATTCACGACTTCGCGCGCGCCCGGCGGCAATCCAAACGACACATTGGAAATTCCCAGGATCGTTCGCGTATCCGGCAGCGCTTCCTTGATCAACCGGATGCCTTCCATCGTTTCTACCGCGCCGCCAATGTAATTCTCGTCTCCCGTCGCGCACGGAAACACCAGTGGGTCGAAAATAATATCTTCCGGCGCCATCCGGTATTTCGTGGTCAGCAATTTATATGAGCGCCTGGCAATCTCCAGCTTACGTTCTCGCGTGAACGCCTGCGCCTGTATCGGATCTTCGTCGATGCAGCCCACCACCACTGCGGCTCCGAAATCGTGCGCCATCGGCACAATCTTCTCGAATTTCTCCTCGCCATCTTCCAAATTGATGGAATTGATAATCGCTTTGCCCTGGCAATACGTCAGCGCTTGTTCCACCGCCACGGGATCGGTGGTATCCACCATGATGGGCGCTTTAATTTTCCGGATCAGCCGATCGTAAAAAGGCTCAATGTCTTTTCGTTCGTCCCGTTCCGTACTTTGTAAACAAACGTCAACAATGTGCGCGCCACCCTTCACTTGCCGCCGCGCGATCTCGGTCGCTTCTTCCCACTTTTCTTCCGCCACCAGGTTCTTGAACAGCCGAGAACCAATCACGTTGGTTCGTTCGCCCACCAGCAGTGGCCTGGTTTGATCGTCGGCCTCAATCGTCTCGATCCCTGAATACACCGCACGGTGTGCTTCGGCAGGTCGCACGCGTGGCTTCTTGCCAACCACCATCTGCGAAATGGCGCGAATGTGCTGCTCGGTCGTTCCGCAGCAGCCACCCACCACGTTCAGCCAGCCGTGCTTCACGAATTTCTCAAGCTGTGCCGCCAGGGACGTTGGCGTCTCCAGATATTTGCCTTCTTCGTCCGGCAGTCCGGCGTTGGGATAGCACGACACAAATTCGCCGGTTAGCGTGCTCAACGTCCGAATGTGATCGGTCATGAATTCCGGACCCGTGGCGCAATTCATGCCGAAGCCCAGCGGATGTGCGTGGCGCAGCGAAGCCCACATTGCCTCCACTGTTTGCCCGGCCAACATCGTACCCATCGGCTCGATCGTTACCGAAATCAGGAAGGGAATCGACGCGCCAATTTCTCTTCCCAACTTCTGAATCGCCAGAATTGCCGCCTTGATGTTGCGCGTATCTTGCGACGTTTCGATCAGCAACAGATCTGCACCGCCGTCGATTAATCCCTTGGCCTGCACATAATACGAATCCAGCAATCCTTGAAAGGTCACGCCACCCGTAACGGTAATCGCTTTCGTCGTCGGACCCATCGACCCGGCTACGAATCGCGGTTTCCCTGGCGTCGAGTATTCTTCCGCAGCTTGCCTCGCCAGCAATGCCGCTCGTTTACTCAAATCGTAGGCTTGATCGGCGAGTCCGTATTCCGCCAGCACCAGCGGAGTGCTTCCAAACGTATTGGTCTCGACAATGTCCGAGCCGGCGTCGAAGTATTTCCGGTGAATGTCCAGCACCACGTCGGGGCGCGTCTTCGCTAAATTTTCATTGCACCCTTCAAGCGAAGCTCCGCCGAAATCCGCGGCAGTCAAGTCGCGCTGCTGCAGCATAGTGCCCATTGCACCATCCAGCACCAGGATGCGTTCTCCCAGTAGCTCTCGCAGAGCCTTTTCGGATTCCGCTAAATTCCTCATGCGCGCTTATCCCTCAAATTCCCAGCGACGTGATCGACACAAAGCCACACCTATAGCGACTTCAGCACCCTTTGCGTATCCCTCTATTTTACGTGGGTTTCCGTCAGTAATCGAATCTGATCGCTGGCCAAAGGCCGTCCAAAATGTCTTTCGTCGTGCCGCCCATAAAAGTCCTGAGTGTTGTATTGAGGCTCCCCAGCCGCTGTTCCAAGATGGTGAAAACACAGCGTATTGGTCAGTAACAGTTCGTGAACATCTGTCCTTAAGGTCCTTGCCCCTTTTATCTACTTTCTTTACCCTCAAGTACAGTGGCCACTAAACGCATGTCCCCTAAACTTACTGTTTGTCTCTTGTCGCCGCACCCTTTGGTGCTCAGCGAGTTTGAACGACTGCTCGCGAAAGCTTCTCAGTTTAAGGTGATCTCGAAGCAGCTTGAGTCCACCCTCGCGCCCGACCTGCGCAATCTCGAGCCTCCCAAGGCTCAGGTATACGTTATTGATGCGCACGCCGCCCGCCAGGCTACCGGAGCTCTACTCACCAATATTCTCGAACGCTTCGCAGACGCCCGCCTCATCGTCGTGGGCGATTCGATCAACGAAGCCAACAGCTTTTCGCTGCTGCGCTTGGGCGTTAAGGGGATCCTCACCTACGCCGAAGCACGCGATCAACTCTTCCGGGCCCTGCCTCTGGTTTCCGCCGGCGGCTTCTGGGTGCCCCGTTCAGTTCTTTCGGGCTTCGTTGATTCGATACTTACCAGCCAGGGACGGCGCCTGAAAACAGATTCGGTCACGAATCTCAGCCGTCGCGAACAAGAAGTGCTCGATTCTTTGCTCGAGAACTTGTCCAACAAGGAAATTGCCAGCAAACTTAATATTGCCGAGCGTACCGTGAAATTTCACGTTTCCAACTTGCTCAACAAATTCGGTGTACGCCGTCGCGCCGACCTGATCTTGCTGACCTTTCAGCGCCGCCTTTCTCAGGCGTAAGACTCGGCTAGTCAGGGACCCGAACTCGACCCTGGGCGCAGCATACCTTGCCCTCAGTTTGGCGTGGGAAAACGGAAACTGCTATATCACGGCATAAATGTCTCGAATACTTCCAAAAGTACCCTGCGGTTCCGTTGTGTTCACCTGGAAGCTATAGATAATAATGTAGTTGCAGGGAGATGAATGGCAAGCCGCGTGCTCCAATTCTACTCCGTCCGGGACTCTAGCCTTTTTCGTCCTTGTAGTTTTTGTTCATCACGTTCCTTGGAAGGGGTCAGAGTTCATTGGACGCTCACAGCGAAAGCCCAAATCTGGACTTCCTGCGGACCGCCGCGGTTTCCTTCGTAGTGGTTTTTCACGTCCTCCTTCTTAGCCAGCACACTTCCTTCCGCTTCCTGAATCTTCACGAACTGGGCCATTGGGGCGTGGTTATTTTCTTCGTCCACACCAGCCTGGTGCTGATGTTTTCTCTGCAGAGGCAGGAGGAGCGTGCCGCTGGCAAGCCCATTTATTGGACGTTCATGATTCGGCGCATTTTCCGCATCTATCCCCTTAGTGTTGTCGCCGTTTTCGTCGTAGCCCTGTTTCGCCTGCCTCTGGCTCACCTGCAAAATGGAATCTTCAGCGGCACTTATCTGCACGGGCCCGGCTATCTTGCCAATTTCTTACTGACCACCGATCTTTCGCACACGATTTCGATTCTTGCACCGCTGTGGAGTCTGGCCTACGAGATGCGGATGTACTTCCTGTTGCCATTGCTGTACTGGTTCGCGCGCTGGACTCGAAATCCGCTTCCACTTCTTCTTTTATGGATAGTCGCGGCGGAAGTGGGCAAATACTCTCCGGCCCTTGAAAATCGCGGCTTCCCGGACTGGTTCGTCTACGTGCCGTGCTTCCTGGCCGGCATTCTTGCTTACAGGTTCACATCGCTTTACCGGCTTGGTCTGCCTGCGTGGCTCTGGCCTTGTCTGTTAACACTGGTCACGCTGGCCTTTCTGCATAAGCCGTCCGTGGAGCGCTCTTGGCTGTGCTGCTTGGCGTTAGGAGTGGCGCTCCCGCAGTTTCGCGAGATGACCAGTCCGCAGCTCCGGAAAATTTTTCAGGTGGTGGCGCGATACTCGTACGGAATCTATCTGACGCACTTTATTTTTCTGTGGGTGGCTTTCGACAAATTGGGATATCTGGCGAAGTGGATTCAGATCGTGATTTTCGTGCTTACCGTGAGCTTTGTGCCGGTCGCGCTGTATCACTACATTGAAGAACCAATGATCCTAGTGGGACACCGCGCAGCGGCTGAATGGGCCAAGCTGCGCAGATCCGTGCCCACCGGCTCCACTGCTGCCAACCCACTCTCTCAGTCTGAAAATTTGTAACGAACGATGCACCACAGGGCCTGCACGCCGTCTTTCCAGGTAATTTTCTTTCCTTCTTCGTAGGTGCGGCCCGCGTAGCTGATGGGCACTTCATAGATACGCCAATTACCCTTCGCCACTTTTGCGGTGATTTCTGGCTCGAACCCGAAGCGGTTGGACTTTAGTTGAATCCCCTTCAGAACTTCGCGCCGGAATACCTTGTAACACGTCTCCATGTCGGTGAGCTTCAGGTTCGTGAAGATGTCGGAGAGCAGCGTCAGGAATTTATTGGCGACGTAATGGCGAAAGTAATGCACGCGTTGCGGTCCCCCCAAAAAGCGCGAGCCAAATACTACGTCAGCGCGGCCATCCAGAATGGGCTCCAGCAACTTGGGGTAATCGCGCGGATCGTATTCCAGATCGGCATCCTGCACCAGCACGATGTCCCCGGTGGTCATCGCGAACCCACGGCGCAGCGCCGCGCCTTTACCTTGATTTTGTTCCTGAAAGAAAAAACGGATGTCCTTTAAGTCCACGGGATCTCCGCCGTCTGGGGAGACGCCCCACCGTTCACCTTGCGATTGACGTTCCACCATGGCCTGCAGAATTTCGCGCGTTCCATCGCGGGAGAAATCATCCACCACCACAACTTCTTTGCGTATGTCCGTTTCCTCCAGCACGCGCCGGAGAATCTCGTGGATAGTGTTTTTTTCGTTGTAGACCGGAATGACCACTGACAGCTTAGGATCAACTAAGGCGGCTGGGTTCCGTCGCGGTGTCGACATAATATGTTTCAAATTCTAACGGCATCAACACATCTCGTAAAGCAGGAGTTCCCGTACCGCCGCGTTGCCGGCATGGTAGACATGCCCCTGAATGCCGGAATTTCGCGATTTTTGGGCAGCTCGCCGGTTTCGTAGCCTGGTAGCCACTGTGGTTAAATGAAGGCAGGACGATTCACCGGGCATGCCCTCATTTCACATCGAACAATTTGGTTGCCGCGCCACGCAAGCGGATGGAGCGGCGATTGAGCGTCAACTGCGGGAACAGGGCTGCTCGCCTGTGGCCGATGTCGGTGCTGCCGACGTCGTCGTTCTGAATACGTGCACGGTGACTGCTTCTGCGGACGCGCAGGCGCGTGATGCTATCCGCAAGATTCACGCGGCAAATCCCTACACTCGGATCATCGTGACGGGTTGTTACGCGCAACGCGCTCCCGAGGAATTGGCGTGCTTGCCCGGCGTGTCCTGCGTGGTAGGGAATTCGCATAAATCGCAAATTCCCGCTCTGCTGCAGACCGTTTATCCTGTTGCCGAGCCGACAATTTCGAGAGCGGCGGCAGAATTCATCGAGATTTCACAAGCGCCACTGCATCACTCCGCGCCAATACTGACTGGAAATATATTTGAGCTCACCGACGTGCTGGTCGCGCCAGTTCTGGGCGGAGAAGGGAATCACACTCGCCCGACGTTGAAGATTCAGGACGGCTGCAATTCTCGTTGCTCTTTCTGCGTGATCCCTTTTGTGCGTGGTAAATCGCGCAGCTTGCCACCGCAAACCGTAATCGCGGAGATTCAGCGCCTTGCCGATTCTGGATTTCGCGAAATTGTTTTGAGCGGCATCAATCTCGGCACCTATGGCCGCGATCTGGCGCCGCGTAGCGATTTTCTTGTTCTTCTCCGACGGATTCTCGACGAAACACCGGTGGAACGGTTGCGAATCAGCTCCATCGAACCGCTCGACGTCACTCAGGATCTTATCGATCTGTTTGCGTCGACTGAACGCATCGCACGCCACTTTCACATGCCGTTGCAATCGGCTTCCGACCGCATTCTGGGCGCGATGCATCGCTGGTATCGCGCAGAACATTACGCGCGACGCACTGAACTTATTCAAGAATCGCTGCCAGACGCTGCGATTGGTGCAGACGTGATCACCGGCTTTCCGGGAGAGACGGAAACAGATCACGAAACAACACTGCAATTCATTGAAGATCGCAAATTCACGTACTTGCACGTCTTCTCGTACTCGCCGCGCCCCGGCACAAAGGCTGCCACGCTGGCCGGGCAAATTCCCGGCCCTATCATCAAGCGCCGCGCGCGAGAGTTGCGAGCCTTAGGCGAGGCAAAGAACGCAGCTTTTCGCTATTCGCAAATTGGACAAACGCTGCACGCGCTTACATTGCATCCATCCGAAGATTGCGCCACGCGCGGAATTACGCCAGCTTTGACCAGCAATTTTTTGCAGGTGCATCTTCCCGTAGCCTTGCCATCAAATCTGTTTGTGGCCACCAAAATTATCGGCACTTCCGAGAAAGCGCTCCTCGCGGAATCGCCAGTACTGGCTGCGGTGGAACTTCTCACCGCACTGTGAGCGCAACCCCTATGCAAATTCTCGGAATCTCCACACTCGGCCGCGGAGCAGCAGTCGCGCTCCTCGATTCGCATTCGGTGCGATTCGCCGTGGAAGAAGAAAAACTCAATCGCCTGCAGGATTTTCCCGATGTGCCGCGCTTGGCATTCGAACGCTGCTTGAAGGACATGCAACTGGAGCGTTCCAGCTTGCGCAGCGTTGCCCTGGCCAGCCGCTCCGGTAAATCCGCACACGGCGGAGGCGAGCTGCATACCGAGGCGTACGAGCAACTGCGCCAGTTGTTGCGTGGCGGCCCGCGCATCAGCAGCTTTGATCATCACCTGTGCCACGCCGCGAGCGCTTACTACACTTCCGGCTTTGATCGCGCCCTCATCCTTACCCTCGACGAAGGAACTGGCGGTCAATCTGGTTTGCTAGCGCTGGGCGAAGACGATGAGATTCGCTCCATCCACCAACTGAAATTCCCTAGTTCGTTCGGATGGTTTTACACCCGCGCCACGGAGCTCGCGGGCCTGCGCCCGCATCGTGATGAACACAAATTGCAATGGCTCAGCAAAGACGGCCAGCCGGAATTTCTGCCCGCCTTTCGAAAATTATTCAACTGGAATTCCAAGGGACTGCCAGTCCTTAATCGCCGCTATTTTCTGACGGGCCCGGACCGCCGCGGGATTTTCTCAGCGCGCTTTTATCGTGAATTGGGAGTGAGTCCTCGCAACTTGCAACTCACGGCAGACTTACGGGCCAACATTGCTTGCAGCGCGCAGGCATTTCTCGAAGAAGCAACCCTGCAACTCGTCGGCAATTTTCGCGAGGAGGCCGAGACCGACTCGCTGTGCCTGGCCGGCGGCCTGTTCCAGAATATTTTGTTGGTGCGCGCGCTCGAACTGCGCAGCGGATTTTCTAATGTCTATGTACAGCCGGTAGCCGGCAACGCGGGAACGGCGCTGGGCGCGGCGATGCTCGCCCGCAAGAAAATCACTGGCCATTCGGAACGTGCGCCGATGCGTACGCTGGCGCTGGGTCCATCGTTTAGCTCACAGGAAACCAAAGCGGTTCTCGACAATTGCAAAATCACGTATCGCTTTTTAACCAGCGAGGATCAAATCATCGAGGAATCTACGGAATTGCTGCAGCGCGACAAAATCGTCGGCTGGTGTCAGGGCCGCACGGAATTTGGTCATCGCGCGCTTGGCCATCGCAGCCTGCTGGCGTCGCCCTTTTCCGAATACGTCATCGAGAATATCAATCAGTTCATCAAGCATCGCGAAGGATTTCATCCTTTCGCATTTTCCGTGCCAGCGGAACGCGCGGCTGAATATTTTGACGTGTCCCCGAATTGCAGGTTCATGGCCTCGCTGGCCACACTCAAGAATTCAGTTGTAGGCCTGGAACGTTTTGCGTTTAACGGTAGTGAATTTCGTGTCCACACCGTAGACCGCGAAGATAATCCGATGTTCTGGAGACTACTGCACAAATTTGGAGAGTCTGCGCCTGCGCCGATGCTGGTGAATACTTCCTTCAATTTATTTGGAGAGCCGCTGGTGACCGATCCTCGCGGTGCGGTCCGCAGCTTTTACTGCGCAGGCGTTGATGCTCTGGCCATTGGTTTGTTTCTGCTTGTGAAGTAATTATTCCCAAAATCCCGCACAGCTACCGTCACGACTCAAAAATTACTTGCGCGAACGCTTGCTCGGCCGTATGCGTGATGCTGACCGCGATGTGTTTTACGCCAAGGCGATCCGCGATGTTTTTTGCTTCGCCTTTGAGCTCTAGCGTCGGCCGTCCGCCCCTCTGGCGCACCACTTCCACGTCGACCCAGCGCACCCCACGGCTCCAGCCCGTCCCCAGCGCTTTCATAGCCGCTTCCTTTACCGCAAATCGACCGGCATAGCGTTCGTACTTATTCTTGAACTGCTCGCAATACGCCACTTCCGCAGGCGTGTAGACGCGTTTGAGAAAACGTTCCGCTTGGGCTTCCACCACTTGGCGAATGCGGTCCACTTCCGCCACGTC
>DASXBH010000176.1:0-2861 GCA_036491775.1 Candidatus Acidiferrum sp. | reverse complement strand
CACTGGAACACTAACCGTTTCCAGATCGTCGACCGCAACGACGTCCGCCAAGGAGATTCACCTCATGCGTTCTCGCCAAGCAGGTTTTTCCCTAATCGAGTTGCTGATCGTGGTAGCCATCATCCTGATTATCGCTGCCATCGCGATTCCTTCCTTCATTCAGTCGAAGATGGCCGCGAACGAATCTTCCGCCGTGGCCTCGCTGCGCACCATCAACGGCGCGGAAGTAACTTATAACGCCACGTATCCTGGAACATTTGCGACGCTGGCACAGCTTGGCCCGGACACCCAAGTTTGCGTGACGCCTAGCGCTGCGAATGCCTGCTTAATCGATAATTTGCTGGCGACCGGTTCGAAGAGCGGCTATCAGTTCACGACGGGCGGCGACATGGTGACGACCTACAACGTGATGGCGACGCCGCTATCGTCGAGCAGCGGCACCCGTCAATTCTGCAGCGACACGGACCTGGTGCTGTATTATTCGCTGACGAATTCGGGCTGTGCGATCGGCAACAATCCACTGTAATCGTAGGATCATTTAGCTGGCAGGATTTGCGGGAATCGTCGCCCTCACTCGATAAGAAAGTCGAGCGGGGGCGATTCTCTTTTGATGAGCGAAAGCGAGGCGGTACAGGATTTCTAGTAGGCGTGTGGCTTGGCTCCAATCTTTACTTTGCCTTAACACCTTCGTAATCAGGCGGCGCGTACGTTCGCATCTCCCGCCCTCCATTCCTTTAAGGAGACTCCATGTCTAAGCAAGCAGCAGAGCATCACCACAAGGCAGCAGAGCACCACGAACATGCGGCGCGCCATCACCGGAACGCGGCTTCTCACCACGATGCCGGGGATCACCACACTGCCGCGCATCACGCGCAGGTGGCGCAAGGGCACCTCCATCACGCCACGCACCATGCCGCGGAAGCAGCGAAAGCTCATGCGGAGCATCACGGCGAATCGGCGATGTCCGCAAAAAGCTAATTGTTCTCTACCGAACCCAGCCCCCCTTCTTAAATCCGGCGAAGGCCGACGTATCGATCTACCATGTCAATTAGTGGGTCGATAAAGTCAATTTTCGATGCACTTTGTGGCGCGTTTCTAGTAAGCTATCCCGACCCGGCGGAGAAGCTCAGCTCAAATTCCAACGGGAGGTCCAAGGTGGAAACGCACAAGCTCCAGAACCACACACCGCAAGTATCCCTGATCCAACGCCTGAAACTTTCAACTCGCAACCATCGTCGTTGTCCGCATTGTTTTTCGGGCCGGGTTTACCGGGAACGCTGCGAAGGCATTCAGAAAGTGACGTCGATGGTGGGGGTACGCCCGTACCGCTGCTTGAAATGCGATCGACTGCATTACGGCTTCGCGTATTAGAAACGCGCTACGGCTTTCAGCGCTACCTTGGTCCTGTCCAGACACTTAGGAAATTTGCGCAAGCTTAGTTATTCTCAGCTACCCTCTTGATTCGTCCCGCAACAAATCCTGCTGTGCTCCGCCTGTAGCCTAACCATATGACGTCTTAAAATTCCTGGAAACTTTCTAGCGTCTTTTTCGTTTCTTTATTGGGGATGAAATCCTTCGGGAAGGAAGTGGGTGAAAAAAAGCATATTTTAGCTGGGACAAAATGGCAGGCGCTTACGTCTATACATTTGTCGTCAGCTTGATTTGAACGAGGGGGTTAAACGGATCGAATCGCTTCTGGTTTGGCCGCCGGAGCGACTCGGATCCCTGGGATACACGCGAACCCTGAACGGGCGGCTGTGTGTCTTTTTAACCCCGCTCCTTTTTATAACCACTGACTGCAAATTTCAACCCCGAGTTGATGACCGGACCGCGGCCGAACTTTTCGCTGGAGGCTCCGATGAAGCTACTGAGTTGCTCTCTTTTGTTGCTGTGTTCCTCTCCGCTTTTCGCCCAAGGACAACGACACGGACCACCCCAACCGGCTCCCGCGCCTGAAGGTTGGAATGTGGATTACAACCGCTCGATGTTTGGGGATGTGCCTTCCGGGTCCATTGCGCAGCCGGCTCGTCCACCAGGAAACGCCGTTTCCGTGGAGGTGTTGAAGATGCCACCACGCGCCGTGCGTGAATTCCAGCAAGCGCTAAAAGACTATAAGGCCGGAAATATGAGGGGGTCGGTGGCGCACCTGGACAAATCGCTGGCCATCTATCCGGAATTTCCCGAGGCTCACAATACTCTCGGTGTGATGTACGCGCAGTTGAAGGAGCCGGAGAAGGCGCTGGCAGAATTTCGGAAGGCTTCAACGCTCGATCCGAAGTTCGTGAACTCGGTCAATAATCAGAGCGCAATTTTGTTGTTCATGCGTCGCTATCCGGAAGCGGAATCAGCGGCGCGCCATGCGTTGGACCTCGATCCTCAACACAAGACTACTCGTTACCTGCTAGGCCGCATCCTTCTGGCGGAAAATCAAAACACAGTGGAAACGATGGAACTGCTGCGGCAGAGTCGCAGCGACTTTCCTCCGGCGCGACTATTCCTGTCGCAAGTGCTAATCAATCGCGGTGAAAAGGAGGCGGCGTTGCAGGAGCTGGATGCATATCTCGCGATTCCAGACGCAGCACAGAAGGATGTTGCTGAGAAGATGATCAGCAAACTCAGCGCGCCGCCATCGGTGGTGGTGTGTCTGCATTAAAGGGATGCGTTCTTCACCGCAATTGGGAATGGGGTAGAGCGAAGTAGACGCTTCCCGCGGAAGGTTCGGAATTTAAGGCGGGAAAGCCCGCAGGCTGGGTTCTGGTACTTTCCGAGGGAACGGCTGAAAGAAAATCTGTAAATTTGAAAAAAGAAGGTAGGAACTTACAACAATCGTGAGTGCTAGAGCGTCTACTGAGTAGCTGACT
>DASXBH010000175.1:0-7590 GCA_036491775.1 Candidatus Acidiferrum sp. | reverse complement strand
TGTAGTACTCGCAGAAACATGGGTGCTCCTTCAATGAGGCACAAATCCCGAATGACAACGCGCCGAAGCATACGAGAAACATCGCAGCCGAACAACCATAACGGCTAAGCGCTCAGAAGCAGTACCCGGCAAAAGCACTGCCGCGGGGTCCACCCGGGTAGTACCCCCGAGCTATTGGCGTTAACAGGCTCGGCAACGATACTGCACATGGAGGCTGAGGGATGTTCTCCATAATGCTACTTGCGATCGCCGTCGTGGCGCTCACCCAGTTCGCTTTGTATTACTGGCGAGCTGTGTTCACGGGCGTTGCGTCTCAACCGGTGTCCAGCCGCGTGTTTGAAGCGGCTCAGGTAGCGGAGCCGCAGCTGAACGGCCGTGACTTCGAGAAGTTGGTGAGCCTCCACCGGCTGACTCCAGAATTGCAGAATGCCGCAAGTGGGCTGCGTGTGGTGCGCGCCTACTACGCGGTGATGACCCAGCTGGACGCGTTCTTTGGCTCACTTTCGCCAGCCCTGGGAAACTGGAGCGAGCGGGAACGATTGTTGTGCGCCCGGTACGCCGCGGTGCAAATCGACCGGCGGCTGCAAAGCAACTTGGCTCAGGTTGCTTCGATTCACTCCTGTTAATTTCGCGAGAACTGGGCAGCAGACAAGCGCGGCGGGTTAGTAGGCCCAGCGCAGAAGCGTGGCACCCGAAGTAAATCCAGCGCCAACCGCGGCCAGCAAGACCAGGTCGCCCTTTTTCAGTTTCTTTTCTTCCAGCGCGGTTTGCATGGCCAGCGGCAGCGTACCGGCAGTGGTATTGCCGTAGCGCTCGATGTTGATAATCACCTTGTCCAGCGGCATGCCCAGGCGCTCTGCGGTTGCGGTGATGATGCGCTGGTTGGCCTGGTGCGCGATGAAGCAATCCACGTCTTTGCCGGTCAGGCCATTCTTCTCCAGAATCCGTTCGGTCATTTCCGCCATTTTCTTGACCGCATATTTGAAGACGTTTTTACCGTCTTGATGAATGTAGTGCATTTTCTTATCGACGGTTTCGTGACTGGCCGGATTCAGGCTCCCGCCTCCGGGCATGTACAGAAACTGTCCGCCTGCACCTTCAATTTGCGCCACGTGATCGATGATGCCGGCATCGCCGTCCTGGGCGGGCTCCAGCAAAACAGCGCCGGCGCCATCGCCAAAAATGATGCAGACCGAGCGGTCGGTAAAGTCGGTCATCGACGAATTCACGTCGGAGCCGATCACCAGCACGCGTTTGTATTGCCCAGACTCAATGAATTTTGTGCCGGTATTCAGGGCGTAAAGAAAGCCAGAGCAACCGGCGGAGACGTCGAATCCCCAGGTATTTTCGATCCCCAATTTGTTCTGCACCAGGCAGGCGGTTGAGGGATACATCATGTCGGGCGTCACAGTGCCGACGACGATCAGTTCCACAGATTGCAAATCGAAGGGATGCTTCTCTTGCAGCTTCTTGACGGCTTCCACGGCAAGATCGCTGGCCGCGACGCCCTTGTCCGCAAGGTGCCGTTCGCGAATGCCCACTCGCTCCATAATCCATTGATTGGTGGTATCGACCATTTTTTCCAGATCGGCGTTGGTCAGCAGGCGTGGAGGAACGTAACCAGCTACACCCGTAATTTTGGCGGCAATGCGGCGAGACATATTTCTCCTTGAGGAAAGCGAGAACCCCTAAAGAAAATTCATTGTATGCGATGGGCTTTGCAAGAAACAAGCTTTGCGGGCACGTTCATTCGGCGGGCAAAATTTCATGGC
Organism: Candidatus Acidiferrum sp.; assembly: GCA_036491775.1. Lineage (GTDB taxonomy): Bacteria > Acidobacteriota > Terriglobia > Acidiferrales > UBA7541 > Acidiferrum. Next base: position 5,818 of record DASXBH010000175.1, on the reverse strand, counting down.
TCCAGGTTATTTTCGCCGTTTTCTGCAGCATTGCGGAGACGGAGCAGTATTTTTCTTCGCTTAATTGGATGGCGTGTTTCACGGCGGCTTCGTCCAGCGCGCCCCGCAGTCGATAGAGGATCTCAATCTTGGTCCAGACGGTCGGCGGATCTTTGGCGCGTTCGCCGGTGCAGATCACTTCGAGTGACTGTAATTTCTGCCGTTTCTTTGCCAGCACGATGACAATGTCTGTCGCTGTGCACGCGCCCAGGGCCATTAGCACCATTTCCATGGGTCCCGGCGCTTTGTTCGATTCGCGATCGGAGTCGATCGGCACGGCATGGCCAGAATGGCTGGTAGCCACGAATTTCTGTTCGCCAATCCATTTCACCGATGCTTTTTGCATGAACGATCCTCCGCGCGCAGCAAGAGCCCGCGAGCAACAATGTATCAGATGAGGGAAATGTGCGGACGGATGCGTGAAAGTCGACGACTACGAGGGAGACCGCGAGAGCAGAGAAGCGACTTCGATGATGGGATTGGGCAACTGCCGCATGGCGCGCACAAACGCGTCCACCAGTTGCGGATCGAACTGCGTATTTGCGCAGCGTTCCAGTTCCGCGAGAGCTTCCGCAGCCGTCCGCCCCTTTTTGTAGCTGCGATCGCTGGTGATGGTGTCGTACGAATCGGCAATGGTGATGATTCGCGCACCGACCGGAATCGCATCGCCGGCAACAGCCGATGGGTAGCCAGAGCCATCGAAAAATTCGTGATGGTGAAGAACCATCTGGCGAATGCGCGCCAGCGCGGTCAGCGGCTCAAGGATTTTCGCGCCGTAAATTACGTGTGTCTTCATGGTGTCCCACTCTTCCGGATTCAGCGGTCCACCTTTATTCAAAATGCTTTCCGGAATGCCGACTTTGCCGACGTCATGCAGCACCGCGCCCAGTCGAATTTCCTCCACCTCGGATTCCGACATGCCAATGGCTTCGGCCAGCAGCGCCGCGTACGCGGAAACTTTCTGCGAATGGCCTTGCGTATATTGGTCCTTCGCGTCGATGGCGTAGGCCAGCGAAGTGACTGTGTCCAGCACCGATTGCGGCAAGGTTTGCGGTCGTTCTTCGTCGCCCGGGCAAATAATTTCGGTGGCAGGCAAAGATTCGGTGAACTGGCGCAGGCGCTGGTGAATTTCTTCGAAGGCTTCAGGTCCGGTGGAGAACAAGCGCTTCAGCGTCACGCCGAGATACGCCTCGAGAACATCGCGTTTCCATCGGCGCGCTTCGTTGGGATCGACGTGGTCGGCGGTGGAAACGGTGTTGCCGCCCTGATGCTTCGACAAGTACATCGAAGCGTCGGCAACCTGAATCAGTTCCTGCGGCGACGATCCATGCAGCGGGTAGCAGGCGATACCAAAGCTGGCGCTGATATTTTTCTCTCGCAGCAGCGAATCCGCCGCAACCCACGAACGCAATTTCGCGGCAAGTTGTCGCGCCTGCTCCATGGTGGTTTCCGGCATCAGGATGACGAATTCGTCTCCGCCATAACGAGCGACGACGTCGGAGCGCCGGCAATTGGTCTCGAGAATTTGCCCGACGCGCTGCAAAACCAGGTCGCCCTCCAGGTGGCCGTAAAAGTCGTTCACAAATTTGAAGCGGTCCAGGTCCATGATCACCAGGGCGAAAGCGCGCCCTGCGCGGGAAGAACGCTTCCATTCCGACGACAGCGCTTCCATGAAAAAACGATGGGTTTTTACGCCGGTCAATCCGTCGGTGATGGCCTGCTCTTGCGCCTTCTGGAAGGTCAACGCATTGTGCAAGGCGCCAGCGGTTAAATCGGCCAAGGTGTGTAGTAGCAGCGACTCTTCCTCGGAAATTTCCAGATGCTCCAGCGTTTCTACGTAGAGCACGCCGTGAAGGTGGTCGGCGTAAAAAATCGGCAACGCCATGGCGGTCAGCGTGTCTGGCAACACGGGCTTAGGCCCATTGTGCGCTCCGGTGTGAGAACGGTAGCCCGCAGCCTTGCCGGTGCGAGCCACTTGGCCGATCAGCCCGGTATCCAAGGGCAGACGGTTCCCAAGCACGCCACGACGCTTGCCGCCTTCCGCCTGAATCACCAGTTCGCGCGTGGTGTAGTCCAGCAGCGCAATACCGATATGGTCGTAGGTCAGGCCGTTTTCCAACTGCTCGGCAATTTTTGCCAACACTTCGTCAGGGTTCAGGGTGGCAATCGCGTCGCGCGAAATGAGGTTGAGCAGGCTTAAATGCCGCGCCTTGGTGCGTTCTTCCTGGAACAGCCGCGCATTTTCGATGGCGATACTCGCTTCGCTGGCCAGCACCCGCAGCAATTCCATATGACCTTCGTCAAAGGCTCGCTCCTGGTCGGAATAAATGCACAGCGCACCGATGGCGCGGTCGTACGCCACCAGCGGAACGCCGCAGAAAGACCCGTTAATCCGCTTGGGGTCGACGCCCAGCTTGCGAACTTCAGTTACGTAATTTTCGCGAATTAAAATCGGCTGCCGGGTACGCAACACGTACTCCGTCAGATGATTTCCGGCGGGGCGTGTGCGCTTGGGCATGCGCACGCCTCCAACCATTTCCAGTTCAAACTGCATCACGTCGCGCAGCGGGTCCATCGAAGCGAGATACAAATTTTCTACAGCGAACAGCCGCCGCAATTCTTCCCAAATTTTCCGCAGCAAATCTTCCTGATTCAGCGTCGAGCTGAGCGCCCGTCCAATTTCATTCAGGACGTGCAGTTCTTCCGAGCGCCGCGAGGTCTGCTGAATCAAATAGCTATTTTCGACGGCCATGCCAATCTGGTGGCCCAGCGCCAGCAACAGCCGCAATTCCGCCGGCGTGAATCGGCGATTATCCGGGGTGCCCAGCAGCAGCAAGCCGAACGCCTGCTCTTTGGCCTGAAGGCTGATCACCACCACGCTGCGCAGGCCGTGGCTTAAAGCCAATTCGCGGAATCGACGGATGGGTTCGTCTTTTTCCAGTGCGGTCAGATTGTCGTCGCGCAAATCGCGGAAGCCCAGCAATCCGCCGAGGCGCGAGACCAAACCCACAAGATAATCGTCGAGCCCTTCTTCCTGCGTCTTGCGGCAGAAATCGTCGGGGATTCCCGCGGATACCACGGAAGTCGGCCCAGTTGGATCGCCATGATGCAGAAAGAGCGCGCCAGAGGGCAGGCGTACGACGCCGAGCACGCGGTCCAACGCTTGCGCTAACATGCGCTGAATTTCTCCGCCAACGAAACTGGAAGTCGCCAAGTTCAGATTGGAGAGCGCCAGCATGTTGCGTTCGATGCGCCGCTTTTCTTCCTCGTAGACGGCCATTACCAGCAGCATCGATGCAAATGCGGTTGGTATCGCGGCGATCGGGCGAATCACCTGGTCGTGAATTTCCGCAGGAATGCGCATCAGATGAAACGCCAGAAAGATAAGGCCCCAAAGTCCAAAGGCGGCGGCAAGCAACCGGTCGGCCAGGGTCTCATGGTGCTGGCTCTCCTGCCAGAACAGATAGCCCACGGCAAAATAAATCAGCGACGACAGCACAAACGAAGAAAGGTCGAAAAGGTGAAAGCCGTTGAGCGCAGCCCACGTTGCGACGAAAGCGGTAACGACGATCGCAGGAACAACCGACGGTTTGCGCCGAGTGTAAAGTTGCGTGCCCAGGAAAAAGGCGATGCCGGCAAATCCGAATAGCGAATGATTAATGGTCGTTAGCAGCGCAGACGTCCCAATCCATGGCGACAGAGCCGGGGGAGCATAATGCAGCGCGTACAATATCCATCCAACGGTCCACAGCAACAAATACGATTGGCGCTTCAGCACGTAGATGTAGCAGAAGAACCCGCCGATAAGCAGGGTGGCAAAGAGAAATCCGAGCGCAATTGTGCTTTGCACCATCCGAAAATTCAGCTCCGTCGTTGCGTGTTGCAATCCGGCGCGCTTTTCAACGGCAAGGGTCGCCTTTCAATAAAAGGTGCACCCGTAGTTCAAAAGACACGCCACCGCGGGTCCCCCACCTGGGACCCCGAGCACGCAAAAAACCAGTTTCGATTATGAGCTACAGCGAATTTGCCGGGCAAGCGTACCACCGTACTGGTAGCGTAAGAGGTACAGGCCATGCAGGACGTCGCTGCTCGGCCGACAGGTTTCGCGCAGTGCTTGGTTGGACGGGAGCCGCCGGGTCCGCTAAACTGAAGTTTTCCCCAACGATTGCGAGATTGAACCGAACATGACTGACACAGCCAAGCCGCAGAATCCCAACGTTCGCGTGCGTTTTGCGCCCTCACCAACCGGATACTTGCATGTCGGCGGCGCGCGTACCGCCCTGTTTAACTGGCTATTCGCCCGCAAGGAACAGGGCACCATGATCTTGCGCGTCGAAGACACCGATGTGGAGCGCAACAAGCCGGAGCTCGTTCAGGGCATCATCGACGGTCTGACTTGGCTGGGCGTAGATTGGGATGAAGGTCCGTTCTATCAATCACAGCGCACGGAGTTATACCAGGCGGCGGGTAAGGCTCTTTTGGCGAGCGGCAACGCCTTCCTTTGCTATTGTCCGGCGGAGCGTTATGCCGGTGGAGATCACGCCGAAGAGGGCGCGGGCCCAGCACAAGTGCGAAGAGTGGTGCGTTGTTCGTGCCGCGGTGGCCAGCCTTCGTCTCCAGACACCAAGCCTGCCGTGCGCTTCAAAGTTCCGGTGGGCGGTACAACAAAATTTTACGACGCGGTTTTTGGCGAGCGCGAATTCTCGAACGACGAGATTGAAGACTTCGTGCTGTTGCGTTCTGGAAAAGAAGGCGAAGACTTTGGCCAAGCGATGTACCAGCTCAGCGTGGTGGTTGACGACATCGATATGCGCATCACTCACGTGATTCGCGGAGCCGACCACATTTCCAATACTCCCAAGCAGGTGTTGCTGTATCGCGCGTTGGGCAAGGAACCGCCGATTTTCGCGCACGTTCCTTTGATTTTGGGCCCAGACAAATCACGGCTTTCGAAGCGCCATGGTGCCACCGACGTCAATATGTATCGCACCGAAGGATTTCTGCCGGAGGCGTTTCGTAATTTTCTGTCGCTGCTGGGATGGTCACCGGGTGGCGATGATGAATTCTTGCGCACCAGTGAACTTCTGAAGCGCTTTTCGCTGGAGGGCGTCAGCCGCACCAACGGCGTGTTTGATCGGGCAAAACTGGAATGGTTCAATACCCAGTATCTGCAGAAATTGCCCATCGAGGATCTGCTGCCGGAAGTGGAAAAAGAATTGAAGCGCAGCGGCTTGTGGAAAGAGGCATGGGCCAGCGGTGAGGGGCACGCGTGGTTTTCGAAAGCGGTGGATCTACTGCGCCCGCGCATACGTTTGCTGCCCGATTTCTCCACGTGGTCGCGGGCGTTTTTCAGCGACGACTTCGAAACCGATGCAGCTGCCAAAGCGAAATTCTGGAAGGATGAAAAGGTTCCAACGCTTCTATCGCAATTGGCGGATGCGTTGGCCGCACTCCCTGAATGGAATCATGACGCCTGCGACCACGCTGCACGCAAAGTGGCGGAAGATGGAGGCGTGAAAGCAGGATTGCTGATCAACGCCACACGCGTGGCTATCGTTGGGCAAGCCGTGGCGCCGCCTCTGTTCGACACGATGGTTGTTCTAGGGCAGGAGCGGGTCGTGCGGCGTTTACGTGACGCTGTTCCCAACGTGGGAAAATAGCGATCGGCGACCTTATTTCACCGGCTCCGCCATTTTTCCTATTTCGCCGCGAGCTGCTTCTTGATGGTCCGATGAAATACCTTTACTTCGATGGCCGGATTTTCGCGGGTGCCGGTAAT
>DASXBH010000174.1:0-8951 GCA_036491775.1 Candidatus Acidiferrum sp. | reverse complement strand
ACATTCTCTCTCGTCGGTTTCGACGAATTGAGTCGCGAGATTGAGGCGCAACGCCGCGAAGCCGCAGAGAAACGTGATGCGGAACAGCGCGCCGCCCATGAATTGGAAATCGCGCAACAGGTGCAAGCCCGCCTGTTTCCTCAATCACCCCCGCCTTGCACTACGCTCGAATACGCCGGTGTCTGCGTTCAGGCTCGTCAAGTGGGCGGTGACTACTACGATTTTCTGAACCTGGGCGAGCGGCGGCTCGGCTTGGTCATTGGCGACATTTCGGGTAAGGGCATTGCTGCCGCTTTATTGATGGCGAATCTGCAGGCCATTCTGCGCAGCCAGTGCGCGATCGCGGTAGACCAGCCCCAGCGCTTATTGCGCGCCGTGAACCACCTGTTTTGCGACAGTACCGCGGACAGCGCGTATGCCACGCTGTTTTTTGCCGAGTACGATGAAGCTACGCGACGATTGCGCTACATCAATTGCGGGCATCTGCCGGCCCTGCTGGTCCACCGAGACGGTTCGCTCGATCACTTGCATTCCACCTGTACCGTGTTGGGCTTGTATAAGGACTGGGATTGCCCGATCACCGAGCGTCTGCTGACTCCGGGGGATACTCTGGTTCTGTACACTGACGGGATTACCGAGGCCATGAACGCCACAGGCGAAGAGTTTGGTGAACGCGCTCTGATCGATGAAATGCTCCTCCATCTCGCCGAATGCCCGGAGACCCTGGTTCGCTCTGTGGTCGGTGCTGTTCGCCGCTACAGCAGCAACGAGCAACACGACGATATCACCATGATTGCCGCGAAGTGCTTGGCCCCCTAAGGTTCCGAATATCTGCAACCTGCGAGCCCCCGAATTTATGGGATGCCAGGTGCCAGTTTCGAGCCATCCCGCATCATATACAAACAGCTTTCTCGCGAACGTGCCCGCTTTGATTCGGGCAGCCTTTCAGTTTGGAGGTACAAATCGGATGGAATCCTCAGCAGCAAAATTGCAAACTATACCAGGGGAAACGATGGCTGCAACCGCTGGAAATACTTACCTGGGAACGGAACTCGAACGCCGCCGCGAACGTCTGGTGGCCGCGTCGCAGCTTACCGGGGATGATCCTGGCATCCGCTCGCTTCTGTCCAGCGTTGATGCGGCTCTGGATCGCTTGCAAAAAGGCACGTTCGGCATTTGCGAAGTTTGTAACGAATCCATTGAGCCGGAGCGCTTGCTCTGCGATCCTCTGGTGCGCGTCTGTTTGGACCACCTTTCGCATGACGAACAACGCGCCTTGGAACACGATCTGTCGCTCGCCGCAAGTATGCAGCGCGGCTTGCTGCCGCGGCAAGATTGGTCGGTCAAAAATTGGCTGGCTCGCTATCACTATCAACCCGCCAGCCTTGTGAGCGGTGATTATTGCGACCTGATCGAAATTGAATCGGACGGTGCGTTTCTGTTTTTGCTGGGAGACGTTGCGGGTAAAGGCGTAGCCGCGTCGATGCTGATGAGCCACCTGCACGCTACGTTTCGCGCCCTTGCTGGGCAGAATCTTCCGCTGCAAACCATGGTCGCGCACGCCAATCGGCTCTTTTGCGAGAGCACCACAGCCGGCCAATTCGCCACCCTGATTGTCGGCCGCGCGTGGCCGGATGGAAAAGTGGAATATGCCAGCGCTGGGCATCTCCCGCTTCTGCACGTCTCGTCGAACGGGGTCACTTCCAAGGACGCCACCGGCATGCCGCTGGGTATGTTCTGCGGCAGCGAGTTTCCGGTTTGCGATTTGAATCTGGATGCCGGCGATAGTTTGATCCTGTACACCGACGGCCTTACCGAGATCTTCAATGACGCTGGCGATGAATATGGCATCAATCGGGTCAGGACTCTAGCCACAACTTTCTGCTGCGAAAACCCTGACGAAATGCTTGCCGGCTATCTCGAAGCGGTTCAGCAGTTTTCTCACGCCACAAAGCGTGCCGACGATATGACCCTGCTCGTGCTGCGCCGGACAAATTGAATAGGGCGGCACTCCTCGCTGTTTTCGTCCTCAGCAGAATGCCGCCGGCTTCGCTCTTTAGACGCATCTATGCGAGACTTTTGAATACATTATGAACGATAAAAAACAGCGAAGCTTACGCATGCGCAAAATTCTGCTGGCCTGCACCTTGGTGTTGATCTTTATCTCCATCGGCCTCGGCGCATTTCACAAGACGCAATGGATCGTGCCGCCCGACGAGAAAGCGCGCAAGAATCCGCTGACGACGTCAGAAGCCAATATCACCGCTGCCAAAAAGATCTATGAAGATCGCTGCGTGAATTGCCACGGCGATACCGGCAAGGGCGATGGCTCCGAAGCGATGATGTACGATCCCGCGCCCGCCGACCTGACCGACGCCGCGCAGATGAGCAAAGTGACCGACGGCGAAATTTATTACCAGATCACCCAGGGCCGCAAGCCCATGCCGTCCTTCAAAAATCGCCTCACCGAAAATGAACGGTGGCAGTTGGTGCTTCTGGTCCGGTCCTTCGCCGCAAATCCCGCGAATCCATCCCCTGCGAAGAGTTCCGAAGCGCCAGCGGAGAAAAAGCCCGCATCGCCACCTTCCAACCACAAATAAGAACGGCGAGCACCTGCTTAGGCACCCGCCGCAATTACCATACCGAATTTAGCTGCTGCTCGCTGGTTCGAGCTACTTTACCTGGCTCAGCGCGGTCGCCACTTCTTTCACGTCCGGCACTTCTGGAATTCCGTAATCCTTGGCCCACGCCACTTTGCCCTGCTTGTTGATGATAATGATGGAACGGCCGGTGATGCCCTTATCGGCCAGAAACACGCCGTATTTCTCGCTCATCGCGCCACGTGGCTGAAAATCCGCCAGCAGTGAATACTTGATGTTCATTTTATCGGCATACGCTTTGTGCGACCATACGCTATCCACGCTCACGCCCAAAACTTCCGCGTCCAGCGCCTCGAAGTCCTTCATCCCGCCCACAAAGCAGGCGTGCTCGTTCGTGCAGGTGGGGCTCCAGTCCAGCGGATAAAATACCAACACTACATTTTTCTTACCCGCGAAGTCCGAAAGCTTCACTTCCTTCTGGCTCTGATCTTTCAACGTGAATTCCGGCGCGGTCTGTCCAACGGCAATGCTCATTTTGACTTCCTCCCTGAATAATAGAGACGCCCAATCTTACCGAATCCGGGCGGCCTCGCCAAATTCTGCCTTTTCGCTGCGCGCCGGTCGCGCTACACTCCGCCACGGGAATTATGAACGAGGAAGCTGCCAAGCGAGCGCCTATGCTGACTCTGCAACAAACCGTGGATCGCTACCGTGCGCTCTCCCCCGGATTTGCCTCACCCGTTGCGCTCTCTGCCTTCGGGTTCACGCAAGACGAGACGCAGAATCTCTTCAGCGCGCTGGACGAGGACTACCACATAAGTCGTTTCTTGCATTTTTCCAACCGGGACGGGAAGTCCTATCTGATCAGCGGCACCGAAGTTACCCACGTTTCTATCGATTCTGCGATTCAATCGATACTGTAGATAGCGTTCGATCAAATCGCCACTCGCCGGGGCAAAAAACAAATCACGCCTTGGCTTGTTGCAGGTCGCTTTTCTTCATGCTCGGCAGAAAAATTGCCAGCATACCCAGCGCCGGAAGATACGCGCACACCTTATAAACGAAGATGATGCTGGTCCAGTCGGCCAGCTTGCCTAGCACCGCGGCGCCAATTCCACCCATGCCAAACGCAAATCCAAAAAACAGCCCGGAGATCAACCCTACTTTTCCAGGCACCAGTTCCTGCGCGTAGACCAGAATCGCCGAGAACGCCGAAGCAATCACGAATCCGATGATGACGCTCAACACGCCGGTCCAAAACAAATTCGCATACGGCAGAATCAAACTAAACGGCAACACGCCCAAAATCGAGCACCAGATCACCAGTTTGCGCCCCAGCTTGTCGCCAACTGGCCCGCCAATCAGCGTTCCTGCCGCCACGGCGCCCAAAAAGATAAATAGGTGAATCTGCGAGCTGCGCACCGACACGTTGAATTTGTTTATCAGGTAAAACGTGTAATACGTGGAAAAGCTCGCCAGATAAAAATACTTCGAAAAGATCAGGGCGATCAGCACGGTCATCGCCGACGCTATTTTCTTCCGCGAAAGTCCTGACGTTTCCTGAGCGTGCGATGCGGGCCGGCTGCGAAACAGCGCCAGCCGCGCTTTGTACCACTGCCCCACCTTCATCAGCACCACAATGCCCAGTAGCGCCGCCACGGAAAACCACGCCGCCCCCACTTGCCCGCGCGGCAACACGATAAACGCGGCCAACAGCGGACCAATCGCCGACCCGGTGTTTCCGCCCACCTGAAAAAAAGCCTGCGCGGTTCCATGCTTTCCGCCCGAAGCCAGCCGCGCCACACGCGACGACTCCGGATGAAACACCGCCGACCCAACACCAATCAGCGAGGCCGCCAACAGCAGCAGCAGAAAATTCGGCGCAATCGCCAAGGACAGCAGCCCCACCAGCGTCACGAACATTCCGACGGCCAGCGAGTACGGCATTGGCTTGCGATCCGTTACATACCCGATCACCGGCTGCAGCAGCGACGCCGTGATCTGGTACGTCAGCGTAATCATTCCGATCCGCGCAAAGTCCAAATGGAACGAAGTTTTCAGGATGGGATACATCGAGGGCAACAGCGACTGCACCATGTCGTTCAGCAAATGGCAGAAGCTCACCGCGGTCAGCACGCGAAATAGTGTGCCTTCTTCCAATATGCTGCTGGCCCCGAATTTTTCGTTCGCTATCGCCTGCGTACTCATATCGTCTTTCGAGAAATCCTTAAGCTGTAAAAAAGACGCCGCTGTTTATGATGACACGGCCGGCATTCGTGCTCGCAACGATTGTCGTAATTTATTTTTAGATTCGCGAAGAGATGGATTTGGTGCGGCCAAACTAGGGCGCAGGTACGGATTTCGTAAAACGCCGAGCCAATTTCTCGTGCTCGTCTAGCAGTTCCTTGGGCAGGCGATTGCCAAACTTGGCAAAAAATTGCTTGCTGTCGTCCAGATCCGCTTCCCAATCTTCTGGATTCACGCGGAACAATTCGTCCAACGCTTCCGGAGCAATGTTCAATCCATCCAACGTCAACCCGTTGCGCGTCGGCACATAGCCAATCGCCGTTTCCTGCGCCTCGCCGCGCCCTTCGACCCGCTCCAGAATCCACTTCAATACGCGGACATTTTCTCCGTATCCTGGCCACAGAAATTTCCCGTCCGCCCCTTTGCGGAACCAGTTCACATGGAAAATTTTTGGAGGCTTGGGAATGCGCGTGCCCATGGTCAGCCAGTGTTCGAAATAATCCGCCATGTTGTATCCGCAAAAGGGCAGCATCGCCATCGGATCGCGCCGCGTAATCCCCACGTCGCCCGTGGCTGCGGCGGTTGTTTCCGACGCCATCGTCGCGCCAACGAATACGCCATGTCGCCAATCAAACGACTGATACACCAGCGGCGCCAGCCGGGCACGCCGTCCGCCAAAAATGAACGCCGAAATCGGCACACCTTCAGGCGAATTCCACAATTTCGAAATGCTCGGCGACTGGTCCGCCGGCACCGTATACCGCGCATTCGGATGCGCCGCAGGTCCTTTCGACTTGTCCCACTTCTCGCCCCGCCAGGTGGTCAGGCTGGCTGGTTGCGGGCCGCCAATTCCTTCCCACCACGGTTCATTCTTTTCCGTAACCGCAACATTGGTGAAAATCGTGTTGCGGTTCAGCGCTTCCATCACGTTAGGATTGGTCTGAAATCCGGTGCCAGGGGCGACGCCGAAGAATCCCGCTTCCGGGTTGATCGCGCGCAAATATCCGTCTGGCCCGATGTGCATCCATGCAATGTCGTCGCCGATGGTCCAAACCTTGTAGCCCTGATCTTCCAGCGTAGACACCATCATCGCCAGATTTGTTTTCCCGCAGGCGCTGGGAAATGCCGCGGCCATGTAGGTCACTTTGCCGTCCGGCGCCTCTAAACCCAGAATCAACATGTGCTCGGCCATCCAACCCTGCTGCCGCGCCATGTAACTCGCAATGCGCAACGCAAAACACTTTTTCCCCAGCAATGCGTTTCCGCCGTAGCCTGAACCCACGCTCCAGATCAGTCGCTCCTCGGGAAAATGCACAATGTAGCGCCGCATCGGGTCCAAATCGCCAACAGAATGTAATCCCGGCACAAAATCGTTGGAGTTGCCCAACAAGTCGGTGGCCACTTTCCCCATGCGCGACATGATCCGCATGCTCGCCACCACGTACGGGCTGTCGGTCACTTCCACGCCGATTTTGCTGAACGGCGAATCGGCCGGGCCCATGATGTACGGCACCACATACATGGTGCGGCCGCGCATCGCCCCATTCAGCAGCGCGCCCACTTTGTGCTTCGCGCCTTGCGGATCCATCCAGTTATTGGTCGGCCCTACGTCTTCTTTGGTTGGGGAGCAGATAAAGGTGAGGTGCTCGGTGCGCGCCACATCGCTTGGATTGCTGCGGTGTAATTGACAATTCGGGTAAGTATGCTCGTTCAGGACGAACGAGTCTCCCTGCGCCAACATCTCGCTAATGATTCGCTTATTTTCTGATTCCGACCCGTCGCAGAAGACGATTTTATCTGGCTTGGTGAGCTGGGCTGCCTCGGCTACCCATGCTTCCATTGGCGTGGCCACAATTACCCCCGAAAAATCGAACCCCAAAAACTCCAATAACGAACATCGGAATATTGCATCGATCCTGCTCGAGCAAGCCTAGTTTCGCATCTCAGAGCGGATCTCCCAGCGCTTCAGGCTGGCATCGCTTCGATGTAACTTTTCCAGTGTATGTTACTGCAGAGTGGATACGCAAGGTCAGACAACCATACCACGCCCTACCACTGTCAAAAGAGTGGCTTCCACTTCCGGCCTGTGCTTCCCCCGAATGCTATGCTATTCGCATGTACGCGCAGACATTTCACGTGGATGTTTTGATTCGGGGCGAGCGTAAGCCTTGTCCGTTGGAGTGGTTGGATCAATTCTGCATGCGCAATTTCACGAATGCCGCCGAGTTTGATGACACCCTGCCGCTGGCCGACGGCTCCGTGGAGGCTAGTTTTCGGCTAACTCCGGAGCGCTTCGGTCAAGGCTTAGCGGCCTGGCTCACGCAACGCGGTAAAGGCGAGGGCCAGCCGGTGCAGGTCGAAGTTCATCGCATGGAAGCAGCGCAGCCCACCACACCGTCTACGGCCGCCACGCCCGATCGGTAGCGCCAGTTCCAGCGGGCCCAACATCACTTCCACGTCGACGCAAAACCGTTCGAAATCTCCGTATCATTACAAATTTGTTTGCTATCTCCGTTATACTTCTTCACAACACATTCATGAAGCGCCACGCCCTCATTTTCGGTCTCGTCGGCGGCCTCCTGATCGCCACCCTCCAATATACCGAGTACCGCTTCGTCATCATCGAGCACTCCGTCGAGCTTTACAGCGCTTTGGTTGCCATCCTCTTCGCAGGCTTCGGGATCTGGCTCGGCCTGCGCATCACGCGCAGTCGCGACACCATCCGCGAAACGGTCGTGGTGAGGGAAGTGCCTGTCCCCGCGGAAGCCCCCGCCCTCGAACCCTTCGCTCCCAATACCGCCCGCCAGCAGACCCTCGGCATCACGACGCGCGAGCTCGAAATTCTCACCCTGATCGCCCGCGGTTTCAGCAATCGCGAGATCGCCACGCAGCTTTTCGTTTCCGAAAACACCGTCAAGACCCACTGTGCGCGCGCCTTCGACAAGCTCGGAGCCGCCCGCCGCACTCAAGCCGTCCAGCGCGGCAAAGAACTAGGCCTCCTGCCGTGACCGCGTCACCCGAAAGCATGATTTCCTTTCCATTCCTGCAAAATCATCCGAAAGGATGACGACATCCGGCCGCGCTACACGCATCATGACTCCATCCTCACTCCCAGGAGCCTCACATGAAGAAAACTGTCCTCACCTTCGGCCTCATCTCCGGCCTCATCATCTCCGTCCTTATGGGCGGCTCGCTTCTCCTCGCCGACAGGATCGGCTCCGGCCACAGCATGGCTCTCGGCTACACCATCATGGTGGCGTCCTTCTTGCTAATCTACTTCGGCATTCGCAGCTACCGCGACAACACCCTCGCCGGACAAATCTCCTTCGGCCGCGCCTTCGCCTGCGGCATCCTGATCACCCTCATCACTACCGTCTGCTACGTCGCCATGTGGGAGGTCCTCTACTTCAACTTCATGCCCCACTTCATGGACAGCTACTTTGCCGCGCAGATTCACAAAGTCCAGTCCTCCGGCCTTGACCCCGCCACCACTGCCGCGCAGGTCGCTGCCATACAGCGCTCTCAGCAGCTCTACCAAAACCCCTTCGTCAACATGGCCTATACCTTCATGGAGCCCCTGCCGGTCGGCCTTATCATCACTCTCATCTCCGCTGCCATCCTCCGCCGCAAAGCCCCTGTCGAACCCACCGCCGCTCGCGCAGTCATGACCACATAAATCAAAAGGCCGGTGCGTTAGCCGTAACCCTTCTGGGTTACGCCAGATGCGAAAGTAACCGGTCTGCTTCCGGTTTGCCGACCATTCGCGAGGAATGTCCCGGGCGCGGGCCGCAAACTAACGCGTAGCGAGTCGTCGAGCACTTCGCCGCCAGTCAATTCCCAACAATCGCCGGGTGAGATCACCTCACTGCTCCCTACTCGCACTGTACAGATACCTCAGCAGGCGCTTTTCGCTTGTCAAGAGTTGTACACAGGACAGAAACCGTTGCAGGCCCTCGAAGTTGGTGTTGCCTTCCGCTGCGACCAGTTCCTCTTTTCTTTTCTCCCGCGCTTGATGCCAGCGTTGCGCGATCCGGGCCGCGCAGTCGGTTGTGTCCCTTACGCGGATCTGGCAAAACCCTGCTTGCGCCATGAGTCGTTCATTCT